>DAHXMP010000305.1 GCA_027371665.1 Bacteroidota bacterium
TAATCTCTTGTTTTTTAATATCAGGAATAAAATTCAACTATTGAATCGCATACAAATTTTATTTCATCATTTGTCAATTCAGGATACATGGGCAATGAAAGAAGCATTGGCTGATAATTATAAGACACAGGAAACTCATCCGGGGAATGCTTCATGTATTTATATGCTACGAGAAAAGGAAGCATCTCCGGATAATGAATCGCAGTTTCTATTCCCTTATTTTCGAGAAATATTCTCAGTTTGTTCCGAACCTCAGCTTTTATGCAGTAAACATGGTAAACATGAGTGAAGCTTCCTTTCACTTCAGGAGTTTTCACCTGCTGTACATCCTTAAAGAGTTTGTCATAAAGCCTGGCATGGCTTCTTCTTGCCTCAATCCATTTGTCAAGATGTTTCAATTTCACGGAAAGAATTGCCGCCTGAAGCCCGTCAAGACGGCTGTTCCTGCCTTCGAGCAGATGCTCATGCTTCTTCACTTGTCCGTGATTTGCGAGCAATTTGGATCTGTATGCAATATCATCGTCATTTGTTACGATACATCCGGCGTCGCCGTAAGCACCGAGATTTTTGCTTGGGTAGAAACTGAAAATTGCGGCATCTCCAAAAGTACCTGCAATCCTGCCCATAATCTTTGCTCCGTGAGCCTGTGCGGCATCTTCCAATATTTTAAGTTTATTTTCTTTAGCAATTTTAATTATTGCCTCCATATCTGCCGGATAACCGAAAAGATGAACCGGTATAATTGCTTTTGTTTTGGAATTAATTTTCTTTTGTATTTCAGATGGATTAATCGTATAAGAATCTGATAATGTATCAACGAACACCGGTTTAGCTCCAACATTTGTAACAGCTTCAGCAGTGGATATCCAAGTATGCGAAGGAACGAGCACTTCATCGCCTGTACCTATTCCCATAGCTTTCAATGCGATTTCCAGTGCATCGGTTCCGTTAGCACAGGTAATGCAATGTTCAGTGCCGATATAATCTGCAAATTCAGAAGCAAATTTTTCGACATATTGTCCGCCCACAAATGCCGAATCCGAAATTACGGAAGCAAATGCTTCATCAATTTCATTTTTTATACTTTCGTATTGCTTTTTTAAATCAACGAATTTTATCATCTAAAGCTCAATAATGTATTTTTCTCAATTCTTTGGAAGGCACGCCTGCAACGATGGCATTATCAGGAACGTCAGCAGTAACCACGCTTCCCGCACCGACGAGTGAATTTTTTCCAACGATAATTCCCGGCAAAATCGTTGCATTAGCTCCTATTTTTGCATTTTCTTCTATTACAGGACCCTGAAGTTCTTCTTTGGCATCCGGATGTTTCGGAAATTTTGCATTCGTAAGAACGACATTGGGACCGAGCCAGCAACTTTTCTTTAAATGGGAATATTCTGGAACAAAAGCCTGGCTGTGTATCCTGACATCATCCTCGATTATGATATGATGTTCGATTACGCTCAGAGTTCCAATACTGACATTATTCCCAATAACATTCAGCTCACGAATGTTGGCTTTATTTCCCGTCTGAAAATTATCCCCGATTTTATTTCCAGCGTAAATCACAGTGTGGGAGCGGATAATCGCATTCTTACCGATTATCGTTTCCTCATTTTTGTATCCTATAAACGGCGAGCCGATAATGCAGAAATCCTGAATTTCGGCGTTTTCGCCTATTTTTACATTCGGATAAATGACAGAAGTTTTCGCAATCATATTAAACCTGTAATTTCATTTTTTGATAGCATTTTTCGATAAATTCGACAGTCCTCAATGCCTCTTCGGCTGTAACATGCTGGTTACCGTTGTTGAGCAGAACGTCAATAACATTCTGAATTACTTTGTCATGATTCGACATTGAACCCCGGTACATGCCGTAATCGTTAGCCGGCTTTGAAGGCTCGAGTTCGGGAATTTTGTAATTTTTGATTCGCTCGTATTCGAGAGTGTTAAGATATTGTCCTCCAATCTTGACAGTTCCGTTTTCGGCTATTATAGTAATTGAGCCTTCCATAT
>DAHXMP010000340.1 GCA_027371665.1 Bacteroidota bacterium
TTTGTTGTTATAAAACAATCTTTCAAATTCTTGTGAATTGAATATAAACCAGCCATAAATATTGGTAGCAATTAGATTTTTTATGTAGATGTTTTTATGAATAACTCTCTCGATCATGTAATACAAAACAAGTTCATGAAAGGCTCTTGTATTGATATTATTGGGGAAAATCATCTCGGCAACATTAGAGGGTTTCTTGACTTCAATTATAACACCCACGCTGCTATTTGAAGTTTTATCGTTATAAATAGCAAGGTCAATATTATCTTTAGTATTTATCTCATGTTTGTTTTTGTAGTAAGTGCTTTTCAGAAAGGAAATTAAATTAACTTTATCGTGTTCTTCGCTATGTTTGTCATCGGTTTTGCTCAACAAAGAAGAAAGCTGAGTCTTGAAGGATTCAATATCATCTCTTAAAACTTTTTCTTTTAAGTAAGCTTTATTGAGTGCTTTTTTGGGGTCGATTAATAATAAATTCATTATTATTCCTTACGATTGGAGAATCAGCTAAATCTCAAATATTGAAATAATAATTTAAGAAAATTATTATTTATAATAAAAGAATTTTATTTCATATAATTTCTATTCTTCCTGCAAACCTCTGCCTGATTTCTTTATTTTATCATCGGCTTTAAGTTTTAAATGGATTTGGTCGAGGATGCCATTAATAAATGCGCCGCTTTTGTGAGTGGAATATTTTTTTGCGATTTCAATAGCTTCATTAATGCTGACTATTGTTGGAATTTCTTCGAAATAAAGAATCTCGGTAACTGCAATTGACATCAGAATTCGGTCAATATTTGCAATTCTCTGCATTTCCCAATGCTCAGTGAATTTAGCAATTAACGCAGTTACGGATTCTTTGTTGTCGAAAACTATTTTTATCAAATCCTTTGCAAATTGCACTTCCTCATCATCCCAGATAATCGGTATATCAGCCTCGAGTTCATATATTTCTTCCGGAGAAAGCAGCTTATCCGGAACCTTAAGGGAATCGCCAAAATTAAAGCTTCTGAAAAAAATATGTTTAAAAATATCTTCTAAAGGCAGTTCACAAATTTCGGAACAATACAAAATTTGCATAACTTTTTCCCTGGCTTGACGACGGGAACCGTTTACAAAACTGTATTTGCTGAGCGGTAAGTTTTCTAATTCTTCTTGAATCATTAATAAAGAACGAAATCAATAAATATTTTTTACAAATTATGGAAGATTATGTAATCAAACAAAAAAACAATAAAATTATTTTATATAAAGCTATCTTTTTTTAAATTGACTTGGGTTTGGAACATTAAAGTTTAATTTCCTTTTAAATGAACGGTATTTTGAAAAAAAAATCTAAATCATTAAAAGGCTTATTTTGAAAAAAGCAGACAGAAATATTACTGAACATTTCAGGATTAACATAACAGGAAGCGAAATAATAATTAGCCTAAAGGAGACTGTTACACTCGTAAATTCTTCGGATTTTAATATCAATCTTATCGAATCGCATTTTACTGATGAAATCAGGTTGTTGACAATTGATTTTTCAGGATTGAAATCTTATGATTCATACCTTGTAATTTTTTTATCAAACTTAAAAGGGATTTGCAAGAGTAAGGGAATCCCTGTAAATATGAAAGGAGTCAATACAAGACTTGCAAAATTTCTTGATGCTTTTTCTTTTAGTCAAAAAAAAATACTTGCGGAGCAGGAACAATCCGGATTTTGGTTGAATTATTTTTCGAACATTGGAGAACTGACACTCGAAGCCTTCCATGATATAAAATTATTTATCGAATTTCTCGGCGAATTGATAGTAAAGCTCATGGGATTGATTATACATCCTCCAAAAATGCGATGGAAGGATTTCCCGTTCCACATGATGAATGCAGGCGTCAATGCTGTTCCGATTGTTGTGCTTATAGTTTTTCTAGTTGGAATTATTTCCGGCTACCAGGGAGCAATGCAATTGAGGCAGTTTGGAGCCGACATATATATTGCCGACCTTATTGGAATATCAATAACCAGGGAATTAGGTCCTTTAATGACTGCTATTTTGGTAGCCGGCAGGTCAGGTTCGGCTTATGCCGCGGAAATCGGAACAATGAAAGTATCCGATGAAATCGATGCATTAAATTCTATGGGATTCGACCATTTGCAATTTTTGGTATTACCAAGAATTGTGGCGGTTATGCTGGCTATGCCGATATTGGTTTTATTAGCTGACCTGGCGGGGGTAGTAGGTGGATTGATTGCCGCTGTTTCAACGCTTGAAATAACATCAGTCGGATACATAAATCAGTTGCAGACAGCTCTTTCTTACGGTGATATTTTTTCCGGATTAATCAAGAGCATAATATTCGGTTTTCTCGTAGCAACGGTAGGATGTTTCCGTGGATTGCAGGTCAGGGGTGGTGCTGAAAGCGTCGGTAAATATACAACGGCGGCGGTCGTTACGGGAGTATTATCAATAATTGTTGCCGATGCCGTGTTTACATTTATTTTTCAGGCATTAAATATTTAGTTGAAATGGATTCAAAGCCCATAATAGAAGCCAGGGATATCACGGTCAGATATGATGGAAATACAATCATCAAAGATGTTACATTCGATGTTTTCCCCGGTGAAGTGCTGGTAATCGTCGGAGGAAGCGGCTGTGGGAAAAGTGTTTTGCTGAGGCAGGTTACCGGGCTGGAATTGCCTTCTGCCGGTAAAGTCTATATAGATGGGATTGACCTGACAACTGCTAAGGAAAATGAAAGAAACAAAATTATGAGAAGATTCGGAATTTTATTTCAGTCAAGCGGATTGTTTGCTTCGATGACAATAGCAGAAAACATTGCTTTGCTTCTTGAATACTATACTGAATTAAATGAGGAGGAAATTTCGCAGGTAATAGAACTGAAATTGAGAGCTGTAGGGCTTGAAGGATATGGGAATTATCTGCCTTCTGAAATAAGCGGAGGCATGAAGAAAAGAGCGGCTTTAGCCCGTGCCATGACACTCGACCCGGATATCTTATTTTTCGATGAGCCTTCATCGGGATTAGACCCTGTTACAGCGGCTTCACTTGATATATTGATAAAAAATCTGAATGAAGCACTTGGAACGACGATGGTTGTTGTTACTCATGACCTTGCCAGTATATTTTCAATTTCTCATAGGGTATTAATGCTCGACAAGGAAGCAAAAGGAATTATTGCAGAAGGGACTCCGGATGAATTAAAAATTTACAGCAAAGATGAGAGAGTCTATAAATTTTTTAACAGGCTGGCTTAATTTTGAAAAACATGAAAGTCAAATTTAATATCTTAAATAATAGGTGCTTAAATGGGAAAAATTCATAAAAGAAATCTTTCGAGTTCCTTTTTGATAGGATTATTTGTGCTTATGGGTTCTGCACTCGTCATAACTGTGGTTATATGGCTGGGAGCCAGTAGGTTTTTGCATGAAAATGTTCTATATGTAACTTATTTCGATAGTTCCGTAGAAGGGCTGCAGCCGGGTTCTGCCGTGAAATACCAGGGTGTCCCGATAGGAACCGTAAAAAAAATCAGCGTTGCACCTGACGGCAAGCTTGTAGAAGTTGTTATGCAGGTTGAAAAGAAAATAACACTGAGCGATAGCCTGCGAGTTAAGGCTGAGATATCGGGTATTGCCGGGGGTAAGTTTTTACAAATGTATTTTCCCGATAATCCACAGATTGCAAATATGTATCCGAAACTAGGCTTTAAATCACCGTATCCTTTGATTAAGTCGGCTCCTTCAGGTATTGAGGAAATGGAGATTGCCATGAGGGATGTACTCGATAATTTACGCAGGATAAAATTTTATGATATATCCAACCAGACGATTGCTTTCTTGGAAGCTTCTTCAAAGTTTTTTTCAAATCCTCAATTATATGACATAGTCTCAAAAGTTGATAGTTCTTCAGCAAAATTATACAGGCTTTTAAAGGATGTTGATACACTCGATATTGTAGATAACATCGAATTGACAAGTCAGAAGCTTTTACAAATATCCGTGGAACTTGAATATTTCACGAATAATTTGAATAATCAAATCGAGAATCTCGATTTAGCACATAAAGTTGACAATGTTTTCGTTAAATTGGATTCTGTTATGACAGATGCCCGGTCAGTGATTGATGCCCTGGGATTCAGGACAGAAACGGTATTGTTCGGAATTAATGAGACAATCGAGGATGCAAAAATCACAAACAGGCAGTTAAGGAAATCATTGAGAGTATTTTCTGACAATCCTTCTCAAATATTTTTTACAAAACCGCCACCTGAGGAGAAATAATTATTATTATTAGAATAAAAATTATTAAATTGAAAAAAGAATATCATAGATTAATTATCTATCAAAATTATTAAAGATAGACCATCGGGAACCGAAAACATTATTAAATAAAATATATTATTTACTAAATAGCAAAAGGACTATGAAAAAAAATGTTTCAGTCAAGTACC
>DAHXMP010000377.1 GCA_027371665.1 Bacteroidota bacterium
TTAACGTTATTTTTTAATTTTTCCCCTTAAAAATTACAATTATAATTTACCTAATATAAGCAATCGCTAAAACATCTTGTACCATCGAACGTACCAGGAGGACACAATTGAAGCGGTGGTTCGGGTGATATTAGACATTCTTCAGCCCCCTCACTTATTTTAATTTCATCAATTATTTTTGCTTCTGGGGGATTAACACTTGTATCCCAACACATAAGATAAAGTATTCCGCAGCAAAAATCCTGTATACAAGGTGTTTGTTGAAATTTTGGTTTACCATTTTCATCATTAAACACACAAATCATTGTACAATTTCCAGGAGAATACTTTTTTTCTCTAAATATGCGCGGAGGCATAGCGTCACAATCATAATTTCCATATTGCAAACCTTTATTTTGTAGTACCCATTTTGCAAGACTTTTATATGTGTCCTCCCAAATATTTCTCATCTGTTGGTCACGATTTTTCCCCGGCATATTAATATAATCCCAAAATGCCTGAACACATTCATCATTTCGTGGACCGGTAGATAGCAAATTTATTTGAAAATTTGATGGGTCACTCAAACAATATCTCCAGCAGGCACTTACTTGAAACTGACAATCAGAGAGTGGTATATAATCTATTCCATCCAATTTTAACCACAAGTCTGATCTACATTCCCATGATGACCAACTTTGACAGGAAGCATCATTATTATAACATTGAGGATACTGTGGTTGTGCGTACATACTAAAATTATGAATAACAATAATTGTTACAACAAAAATTAAAAACTTCTTCATAAATACTCCTTTTATTAGTATTTTTGAAATGCTGCTTGAACTACATTTAGCTATTATTCAAGCAGTAGCTCGTGGACTAACGGGGTTATGCCTCGTTAGTCCTGTTTTTTTTTCCCTAATTCTCTGGCAAATGCACCCTTGCATCATGCCGGCTTTTCTGTAATTGTTTTCTTTTTTCTTCTTTCATGCACCTCCCATGAATTTTGTGAATAAATTTTTCACTTCACTTAATCAGTCTCAAAAAAAATGTGTATTCGATAATTATTCAATCCAAAGTTATACTTTTATTTTTCGAAAAAAAATACTTTTTTCGTGTTTTTTTCGTGTTTTTTTTATGTACACTAATATTTATTTTCACTTTTCCAAGATATAGCCTCTTCCGTGTTCTGTTACTATTATCATTGGTTTTGACGAATTATCTCCTATTTTTTCCCTTATTTTTTGAATGTATTTCCTCACATAGCTCTCGTCTATCTCATAATTATCACCCCAAATTTCTTTTTTTATTGTTTCGATGTCTAAAAGTTTATTCGGATTTTTTGCTAACAATTCTATTAACCTATACTCGATGTCTGAAAAATGAATTCTGATATTATTTACTTTGACAATTTTGTTTATTATGTCAATACTGATATTTCCGATTGTAATAAGACCTGTGCTGCCGGGTTTTCTTTGTTTATTTATTAGGTGGTTCAATTTTACAATTAATTCGCCATCATTTTTATTCGGTTTTATAATATAATCAGCCGCACCGCCGGATATTGCAGAGTCAATATCCTCCCATCCGTCTTTTGCTGATATAACGATGACAGGAATATCAGTTTTTGCAGTTATTATCTTCAGCACTTCTATGCCGTACATATCTGGTAAAACTAAATCAAGGAGAATCGCATCGGGTTTATCAATTAATTTCTCAATTGCTTCTTTACCGCACCCGGCTTCAATCACACTGAAGCTGCTTAACTCGAGCATTAACTTCAGAGTATTCCTGTAAGACTCCTCGTCATCAACAATCAGTATTTTCGGATTTGTTTTCATCTTAACTAATGATGAATAATTTTTGGTTCTTTCAATGAACGAGATAAAAGCCCTCACACACAATCAATCTCTACTAAACGACACGTATATTTGAATTGCTAACCTTCGTAAGCCTGACTGAATCAGGCTTTACACATATTTATCTTATCTATATAAACGGACTTTAATGTCCTTATCCTAATTTTCTATTGTAATTATTTACAATATAACTCAAACAAATCTATATTCCAAATTTATTTTTTCAGAGAGAGAGAGAGACAAGTCCTATAATATCAATAGGTTAAAAAGATATAAATTTTCTTAAAAGTATAACAAAATAAAATTATATCACACTTAGCGAAGCGAAATGTCAGAAATTCAAAATTGAAAACAACCCGTTGTGACCCCCTTTTTTCAAAGGGGGAATTAAAGGGGATTACTGGGCAAAACCTCACCACAACTATTCACTGTTCACTATTCACTCAAAAATTACCTCACCCACACGAGCTTCTTCGTCAGGAACCTGGTCTTTTCTTTAAAATTTATTCCTTAATGCCTTTTATCCTGTATTTAACAATCTCAAGTTTATTTCCATTAAGTACAGATGCATATATTATATTATTTGAGATATAAAACACAGTCGTATTTTCAGGTATTTTTATATCCTGTGGTAAGACATTTTCACCGTTTGAATCACAAATATGGAGATATTTATCTTTATTTTGTAAACTTTCAGTAAAGGATTTTGCCGGGTAATAATTCCAGTATATTATAGCAAATCTATCTTTATCACAATCATATAAAAATTTATTATCAAAAGAAACTTTATAAAGCAAGGAATCAAAATAACCATTACTAACAATTTCAGGTAAATCATCTTTTATATATTTATATGTTTCAGGATATTTTAAAAAAGCATATTTTATAAACCTTCCTGTCGTATCAAAAAATGATAATTTCCCGCTGAAAGATTGATATATAACTATTAAACCATGATTATCTGTTAGATTATACGAATTAAAAATAACACTAATCCTTTTATTTGAATATATTGAATCTATTGGACCAAAGCGGGTAATAAGATTCATAGTAGTATCATAAATAAAATGAACAAGAGTATTTTTCTCGATTTTTTTTGCACTATTTGGCGGGAAATCTGATGTAACAATGAATTTATCAGTTCCAGGTATATAACACCATAAATAACCATGTCTTTTTTCGACAAGTTTGCAATAATCAATAAACCTAAGTTTATTGCTATTAATAGAATATGAGGCTAAAAAACGCCTTGGGGAGTCATCACTTTCAAACAAAACTAATATGCTGTCGGGTATAATCCAGCCCAAATTTGATATATAATAACTTGATACCGCTTTATTATCAAAACCATTCACAACATTTTTTATATTTCCTAATGAATCACAAATATAAAGCGGCATGTTCCAGCCCAGGAAAAAATAATATTCTTTTCTTTTATCACTGTAAAAAAAATCTATTGCTTTGCCTGCAAGTATGGGTTTTCCGTTATCTAAAACAGGAAACCTTTGTATTTCTTCAAGCATGTTATTTAAATTCTTTTCTATTAATCTTGCTTTTTTGGAACTATCAATCAATTTTTCAACATATTCGGGGGCAATAAATACACCACCCATTTTATCCATAGTCATAATTTTTCCGTCAGCATCAGCAACAATGAAAATGGGGTAGTTTTTTATTTTAAATAGATTGGAAAATGCCCGTATTTTATCAATTACCACATCAAGATTCCAAGCAAATTCTTTCTTTAACTTTTCAGCATAATCTTCATTAGCTCCACTTAAAAACAATTCCGCATCAACTTTGTACTTTTTCAAAATATTTTCGAAATACGGTTGTATTGAAACACTACATGTTGGACAAGATGATTCGTCCATAAATATATATATATGAGCATCAAAATCAGACGATTTATTATATAATGGGATTGTATCTCCTATATTATGATATGTAAGAAATTTCATTAAATCTTTATAATTATTTTGAGAAAATAAAAATAAAGAACTAATCAAAAAATAAAAAAATGTGAAAAGATGTTTCATGCTTATTCCTATACAAATTTTTAATTAAGTGTAGTAGTCTCACAATTAATAAATTATGAGACTACCACGATAGATTAGGTAATTATGGTGCCCAGACCGTAAAATAACCTTGAGAATCGGTTGAAATACCCTCCAAATTAATATCCAAACCTTCTAAAGATGGATATTGACTACACTGGCTGATATGTAATTGTTCATCGTCACCGAAGGTTTGATTTGCTCCAGGAAATGAATAATCTCTATTAGGAGTTACACTCAAATTGGTGAAAATTATCTCATAATCCTTTAACTGCACA
>DAHXMP010000025.1 GCA_027371665.1 Bacteroidota bacterium
AAATTATTTAATTCTCAAATAAAAGATCCTGTTCAGCAAGTAACTGACATTCTGTCAAAACATGATTTTCAAAATAAAAAAATCGAACCGGTAAATGATGATTTGGTTATTGATGGAATATTTGCCGATCTGAAACCGAAACCTGATATCATTAGAAAATTTCAATCTGAAAAATATGGGTGTTTCGAATGGAATGTAACTAAAAAAATTATCACATTTGATAATGGAATTGTTTTTACTGAAGATGAAATCCTCGAGTTGAATAAAAAACATCCCGGAGAAGAAATTAATCCCTTAGAATGGGATTTGAAATTGAATTTTAAAGGAAGGTTTGTTAAGCCATTGGAGGTTGAAAATTGAGGGAACTTAAAGATAAAAGGAAAATGGAAATTATTAACCGGGCTTATTCTATGATTTCTGTCGGTCTGATTAGCCAGGGAACATATGATAAAATTAAAGAGAAGTATAAACCTGATTTTCAAGTTGGTGCAATTCTATACAGAAAATATAAAGCAAAGACAAGTCCCGGGACATTAAGGTTGAGAAAAAAATTAAAAGATATGGAACAGTTTAAAAAAGAAAATTGTATTAGATGGGTTGAATAGATGTTAAGAAATTATCAAATACAGCTGGCTGAAAAAGCCTATAAAATTTTAAGTCTCTTGAATATAGTATATCTCTCTATGGAGATGAGAGTCGGAAAAACTTTGATTGCATTGAAAACAGCATCCTTGGTAAATTCTAAAAACGTTTTGTTTGTTACTAAGAAAAAAGCGATTCAATCAATCAAAGATGATTACACCAGGGAACAGTTCGGTTTTAAATTGAAAGTCATTAATTATGAACAATTGATTAAAGAAGAACCGGTATTTGATTTAATAATTGGTGATGAAGCTCATTGTTTTGGTGCTTTTCCTAAACCATCAAAAAGAACAATGCAGTTGAAAAGACTTGTGGGAAGGAATAAATTAATTCTCCTTTCAGGGACTCCCTCTCCGGAAAGCTATTCTCAACTCTTCCATCAATTTTGGGTTTCTGATTATTCACCATTTATGCAATCAAAATTTTATGCCTGGGCAAAGGAATTTGTAAATATAAAAGAAAGAATAATTAACGGCCAAAAATTTAATGATTATTCTGATGCCCTGAATGAAAAAATCATGGATAACATAAGGAAATATTTTGTTGCTTATACCAGGAATGAAGCCGGCTTTGTTTATGGTGATGTGAAAGAGGAAGTAATTGAAGTGGATATGGACCCGCGTATAAGAAAATTAATCGAGCTTTTAGTAAGAGATAAGATGTATACTTTTAAAGATGGCAACAAACTTATTTGTGATACTGCTGTAAAACTTCAATCGAAGATTCATCAGATATGCTCAGGTACGGTAAAATGTGAAGATGGCTCAGCTAAGATTCTTGATACATCGAAAATTGAATTTATTAAGCAGCATTACCAGGGAAAGAAAATTGCAATTTATTATAAATTTATTGCTGAAGGTCAGGCACTAAGAACGATATTCAGAAATCATACTGACAGTCCGGAAGAGTTCAACCTGACCGACAAAGTTTTCATCTCTCAGATTGTAAGCGGCTCTATGGGAATTAATCTTGCATCTGCAGATGTTCTTGTATTTTATAATATTGATTTTTCTGCTACTCAGTATTGGCAATGCCGTGCCCGATTGCAGGCACTAGAAAGAAATAGGGTACCGATTGTTCATTGGATTTTTTCTAAAGATGGTATCGAGCCGAAAATTTATAAGGTTGTTTTAAAAAAGAAAGATTATACTTTATACTATTTTTTGAAGGATTATTTAGATGGAAAAAGATATTCAAAGCAAAATAATCAAATTTCTTAAAAGCCAGGGAGCTTATGTAATCAAATCTATTATTGCTAATAGAAGTGGTGTTCCTGATATAATTGCTTGTTATAAAGGGTACTTCTGTGGTTTTGAGGTAAAGAACGAAATAGCAAAACCAACACCTCTTCAAAGTTATAATATTGATTCTATTATACAAGCAGGGGGAAAAGCTCTCGTAGTGCGGAGTGTCGAGGATGTAAGTAATGTTCTGGATGCTATAAATAAATGTGAATTTGAATATTAAAAACCTATTGTTAATTATTATATAAAGAGGAAAACATGGATAAGGAATTCATTCTCAGGCACTTAAAGAAAGAACACCTTGCAGGAAATGAGGGTTTATCAGAGATTGCAGAAATGTCCGGTCTTGATATTGTGAAAGATTTGTTCCGAAATCATGAGACCATGAGAGACCTTTATATTCCTATGCTGAACAATAATAAAGAATTGATGAAGGAAGTAATCAAAAAGAATAAGGATAAATTTTCTATTTGTCAGCTTGCTAATATGACCGGGCTGACCAGAAAGAGGATTGAGAAGTTGATAGATGAAGTTGAAAGAAATAATTGAAAAATTTTTGTATATTTGATTGAGAATAATTAATCATGTTGCACATTATTCCATATAGTGATTCTGATATCCATTCGACAGAAGGGAATTTATGCAGATGCAATCCTACAGTTGAAATAATAGGTGTGCAGACAATAATTGTTCATAATAGTTTTGATGGCCGGGAATTTCAAGAAGAAATAAACAGCATAATAAATAATGAACCATATATAAAAGCAAATGATTCATTTAAGGAAAGGGTAAATTAATGAAGTATCTAATTCTAATAATCGCTTTTCTTTTTCTTTTTTCTAATTGTTCTAATCCAGTTGATTCTCTTCAACAAAAAATAGCCGGGCGCTGGTTGATTAATGGAAATATTTCAATAATTCAAACAGGAAATAACTGGCTAACCATGGATGCAATTAATTATACCGGTTTTTATAGTAATCAAAATTATTTTGAAGGTCATCATGATACTATCTTCAATGGTGATACTATTACGACAACAATAACAGTTTCTTTATTTAGTGATGATGAAATTCATATTACAACTCATTATCCTGGGGGTTATGATTACTATGTCGGGAAAAGAGTAAAATCATAAAATTTAATTTCATCATACCCTGTGCCACTAATCAGCATTTGTAAAAATATATGGTAATTATTACCAAAAATTATTTGTAATTTCCTACCGAAATTATTACAAATCTTCATAAATAGTTGAAAATAAAGCAGATATAACTTGACTTGCAAAGGTTATTGTGTTAAGTTGTCATCAAGTTAATTGATTGATAATAAAGGAAATAACACGATGACACAGCAAGAAATTTTAAGTTTAACTCGGAATTATTGATTGATTCAGAACGTGGGAATTATCGTGGATTTTCTATTAATAATTATTTTAAAATCCTATCCCCTTTTTTCGCATTGCATTTTAAACAAGCAATCGTAATGTTGTCTGCTGAATTTGAACCGCCTTTTGAAATAGGAATAATGTGGTCAATTGTTGTTTCGGAAAATTCGAGTGCTTTATGGCAGTAATGACAAATATATAAATCATTATCAGTTTTATGTAAATTATAAATTTCAATTAATTCATTCAGGGTTAAAGAATCATAATTTATTCCAGATAAACGTACCCGTTGTCTGATTAATCTATTATGAATCGGATTGGCAGCAATCCATTTTTTTACTCTTGCTTTTATATATTCTGAACGTTTTATCGAATGACGTTTTTTTATTTGTTTAGTTCGCTCTGGATGATTTTTTTGATATTCTTTTGAATAATTTATTTGCTGTTCTTTATTTTGTTTATAATATTTCTTTCGTCTATTTTGATGATGTTCTTTCTTATCGGCATAATATTTTTTATATCTTTCATTTTGACAATCCTTACAATAACTATACAGACCATCGGACTGTGATTTTGATTTACTAAAAAATTCATTAGTCGTAGGTTTTTCTTTTTTACATTTAGAACAAATTTTATATTTCATAATAAAATACATATCAAAGTGAAACAAAATAATAATACAAAATTACAATAAAATTGTTTCATATACAACAAAAATGTTTTAATCAAAAGAAAAAAGTTTTATTATTGGAATTTAATATTTAATTTTGTGTAAAGGTGTAAAACAATTAGTGTAATATTTACATTTTACACTTTCACAATAAAAAGGAGAATTTATGTTGAATATTCAAAAATTAAAAAAGCTACAAAAAATAATAAAAATTAGTTCAATCTGTGAGATTGCAGGGATTAATTCAAATACTATCAGAACAAAAATAAATAACCAAACCGAATTAACAATTAAAGAGTCCGAGTTGTTGACTAAAGTAATAAAAGATTTTATTAGTGATTTATCTTAAATATATTTCTTAATCACTTCGGCGATCTCATTCACATCATCTTCGGATAAGACAAGGAATGGACGCGGTGGAATTGTGATTTGATGAGGTTTTGTAACTTTTACTTTTCTACCTTCTGCTTCAAGTTCGGCGGCTTTCTTTTTTGAAATAAAATGTGCCTGATGGTTAGAAAGAATAATATAAGGTGTCCTGCCGGGATGATTAATAACTCCCCCAAATTGATGTATAGCTGCATAAGGAGTACTTGCTGAAATCGAAATTTGATTTGTTCCTTCTTCTCTAACTTCTATTTGCTGACGCATTACCCCGGAACGAACAAGAATAGATGCATTGGGATGTTTTAAGGTGGGATTATATTTACTACTCCATTTTGACCATTGCTGTGAACCTCCGGAGAATAAATCAATACCGGTAGTTTGACCACTCCATCTTCCACCTAAATCAAAGTTTTTCCGAAAAGCCTCATTAATCAAAGAAGCAATAACATGAAGAATAGGAGTTAAATCTTCAAATTTTAACTGAAGTTCTTTTACTGCCTCATCGAGAGCATTTTTTATTTGTGTTTCAATCATGCTGCCAGCATTTGTTTTAATTGTTCACCAATTGATTTAATATAAGTTTCTGTCTGTGGGTCCCAGGTTTTTAATAAATTAAGATTACTTTCCTGGTCTTGTTTCCAGAGTTGATTTAATAATTCATCCTGAGTAAGAGTATTAATAAAATCGGTTCCATTTTTTACTTCGAGTCCGCGATCTCTAACTTCTTTTTCAGAAAGGGAGCGGATTCCACATTCACATCCCCATCTTGTACCAGGATAATTTTTTTTCCAAAATGGATCGTCATAAGGAAGAACCAAACCGTAAAATCTCATATGAAGAGCATTTGGTTGTCTTGCTGTAGATTTAAGCCACATCCAATAAGGTCTTAAACCCTGTTCACCAAGTAAGCGAAGTTGATTATATTGACTTTTTGAATAGGTGACTTTCATATTTGTATCATAAATTATTTTTAATCTATGAAGTTTATTTCCGGTCCAACCGGTCAATTCAGCATAGGGTAAAGCTTCACTCTGGAACCTTGATAAATCCCATCCTTCTTTCATTGCCTGTTCCATTAAATTATAAAAGTCCTGCAGCAAATCAGCACTCATAACTTTAGCTACAGTAAAAGCTTTGTCATGAGCAATGGCATCGATATCATTCCATCTCCAGGTTGGGATTAAATTCTTGAATCTTTTTTTCAAATAATCAAGAGCCTGTTCAGGTGGCAGATTGAAAGCTTCGAGCATTGCTGCATTCAAAGCATCTGCAGATAACTTTGTCGGTTCATCTTTAAACTCGAGGCCATGAACATGACAATAATGAGCAGGAGTACAATCATGCTCTTTATAAAAATCAATTAATAGGTTGTGATGCATAATTATTTTTTATTAAATA
>DAHXMP010000430.1 GCA_027371665.1 Bacteroidota bacterium
TCTAAATGAACATGTCCCGCAAGTTGTGTGGTATTAGCCATAATAATATTATCACCTAATTTGCAATCATGGGCAATATGGCTGTAAGTCATAATCAGGCAATCGCTGCCCACTTTAGTTTCACGAGTAGCCTTCGTAGCCCTGTTAATCGTCACATACTCCCTGATTACAGTATTATCGCCAATTGTAACAATTGTTTTTTCACCGGTAAATTTCAAGTCCTGTGGTTCGGTAGCTATCACAGCACCTGTACATAACCTGCAATTTTTTCCTATTCTTGTTCCGTCAGCTAATACAACTGATGAGCGGATTTCGGTGTTATCACCAATTTCGACATCATCATAAATAATACAATATGGTCCAATTCTGACATTAGTTCCTATTTTTGCTTTTTTTGAAATAATAGCTGTAGAATGATGTAAATTTTCGTTCATATCATTTATCAATAACCGCTGTTGAAAGTTCAGCTTCGGCTACCAATTGGCCGTCAACATAAGCTGAGCCTTTTAAAATATAAATATTCATTTTCTTTCCAGTCAATTTCACTTTCATAACAAGCTGGTCACCCGGTATAACAGGCTTCCTGAATTTAGCTTCCTTGATCCCCATGAAAAGAACAAGCTTTTCACTGAAATCATCCATAGTTTTAAGCAGAAGCAGGCATCCTGTTTGAGCCATAGCTTCGCAAATCATAACACCGGGCATTATCGGCCTTTCAGGAAAATGCCCTGTAAAGAAAGGTTCGTTTACAGTTACATTTTTTATTCCGACAACGCTGTTATTTTCTGAATCAAATTCTATAAGCTTATCAATCATTAAAAAAGGATACCTGTGAGGCATTATCTTTAATAATCCGTTTATATCGAGAAAAGTACCATTTACTTGAGTGCCGTATTTTTCTCTTATTTTTTGTTTTTTCAGATATTCCTTCCTGACTTTTCTTGCAAATTCAATATTGCTTGCATGGCCCGGTCTCGCAGCCAAAACTTGTGCTTTAATGGGTACACCTATTAATGACAGGTCGCCAAGCATGTCCAGAACTTTATGCCTTGCAGGTTCATTTTTAAACCTTAGTTCCGTATTATTTAATATTCCGGTATTTCCAATTTTGGGAACAACAGGAACATTGAAAGTATTCTTCAATGAAATTAATTCATCTTTTGACATATCTTTGTCAACTATCACTATAGCATTCTCGAGATTTCCTCCCTTAATCAAACCCTGTTCAATCAACATTTGAATTTCAGTCAGGAAACAAAATGTTCTTGCAGGAGCAAAATCTTCGACGAACTCTTTCTCCAGGTTAAATATTCCTGAATGCTGACTGCCAAGTGCAGGATTATGGTAATCAATCATTGCGGTTATCCTGTAATCATCTGTAGGCAAAGCTACAATATCCACTTGTTTCTCTTCGTTTTTATATTCTATTGTCTCCTCAATAATAAAGAAATGTCTTTCTTCATTTTGCTCCTGGATACCGGCTTTCAGTAACGTATCAACATAAGGCAACGAACTCCCGTCACCTACGGGTGGTTCCTGTCCTGATAATTCAATTTTACAATTATCAATTCTCATTCCTGTTAATGCCGCTAGAACATGCTCCACAGTCTGTACTGTAACATTATCAATTCCCAGGGTTGTACCCCTCGAAAGGTCAACAACATTATCAACGATTGCAGGTATCTCAATTGGATGTTCCAAATCTGTTCTGATAAATTTATATCCGTAATTTTCTTGTGCGGGGTGGAAGGTGATAACTGACTTTTTTCCGGTATGTAAACCAACTCCTGCAAAAGAAACCGGCTTTTTTATTGTCCTTTGTTTTTCTGCCATTTATTATTAATCCAAAATATATTTCTTAAATATTGAAAACTCAAATCTTTTAAATTAAGGAATTTAATTAATTTAAAAAAAATAAATTTATCAACAGTCAAAAAAGAATTATTGATAATTTATTTAACAATCTTTTATTCTAAAATGATATGATAAAAAGAAATGATTTTTTTTGATTTATTCAGGTATTTCTTTGAGTTTGAGTTTTTCCAACACAATCTTTTTCAGCTTATAAAACTCTTTAAAAACATCGGGAATTTGTTGCAAAGCTGTTTCAATCTTGAAAGCTTTTATTCTTTCTTTAATAGGTGTACCAAAATAGACTCCTTTTTCCGTTACTGATTTTGCAACTCCCGATTGAGCAATTAAAATGACATCATCTACAGTATCGAGATGACCGGCAAGGCCCGATTGTCCTCCAAACCTGTTTCGCTTTCCGATTCTACAGCTACCGGCAACACCAACTTGTGCCGCCATTGCCGTGTTTTCTCCAACTACGACATTATGCCCAATCTGAACCAAATTATCAATTATAACTCCGTTCTCAATTATCGTACTCCCAATCATCGCCCTGTCTATTGTCGTATTTGTTCCTATTTCGACATTATCGCCAATTACGACATTACCCATTTGTGGTATCTTTTCATATGAACCATCCTTTCTTTCCGTATATCCGAAACCATCATCACCAATTACTGCTCCTGCATGAATGAAACAATTCTTTCCAATTATAGTATTATCAAAACATACTACATTCGCAAACAAAACCGTGCTGTCACCCATTATAACGTTGTCATAAAGAGTAACCCTTGAATGAAGACGACAGTTGTCACTAATCACACAGCCGTTTCCAATAATGCAATATGGCCCTATAAAGGCAGTGGGGGCTATTTGACAATCATTACCAATAATTGCGGTTGGATGTACATAATTTAAGTTCTTATCTTTCTCGCTTTCCAATATTTTGAGTAATTTCACAAATTCATTATAAGGATCGCCGACAATTATGAAAGCCTTTTTGTCAGCTAACTTGACTGAAATTGTTTCAGGCACGATAATACAGGATGCATTTGTAGTCTTTAGATATTTCTCATATTTCGGATTAGCTAAGAAAGTTAATTCGCCTTTTTGGGCAAACTCTATTCTGTTAAGACCTGTTATTTTATGGTCAATACTGCCAATAAGCTTGCCGTTTATTATTCTAGCAATTTCTTCACAACTGAATTGTTTCGTTTGAAACATTACATGCCCATATAAATTAGAAATTTTAACAAAATTATGTTTAATTCCTTAAATAAAGCAAGGAAATTTTTTTTTATTTCGGCGGCATTATTTTGTTTGAAGTATCCGGTGCCGCTGTTGGTGGAGGATTCATTAAATTCGGCTTCCTTTCTATATCCCTGTTTTCTTCCCCGGGATTAATTCTAGACTTGTTTCTTCCGGGAGGTTCCTGGGATTGTCTTTTAAAATTCCTTGGGTCTTTTGCTATCTTTTCCTTTTGCTCTTTCTCAAGCTCTTCGACATTTACCCCAAGTTTCCTCAGAACCTTAACAGTTAAGTCAAATTTGAAATTTGTATAAGGCAAAGGTTGAACGCTTTTATCAAAAATAATATCAAATCCCTCTTCATTTGCAACTTCCTGAACAGCAGCATAGATCTTCTCTTCAATCGGTTTGTATATATCCTTTACGGTTTTGTCATATTCTCCGTTTGTTTCGAACTTCTTCCGTGCATAAGTCATTCTCTCGTTTTTCAGATTCTCGAGTTCTTTTTCTTTCTCCTGTCTTTCTTCATCAGTCCAGATAAGCCTGTTTTTCTTTATATCTGTTTCAAGAATTTCAATATTTTTATCCGTCGTTTCAAGCTCTCTTTTCCACTCGTCAACAATAGTTTTGATTCTCTGGTCTGCTTGCTTGGCTTCGGGCAAATGTTCCCGGATGACATCTGAAGCAATAAACCCAACTCTTTGAGCAGGTAAATTAATAGGCGATATAATCATATTAATTAAAAAATAAACTACGACCATACAGGTCCCGGTCTTAAGGCATTTAGTTTTCACAGTTCTCTCCTAAATTAAAACGTTAATAAATTGAGAAAAAACCAATATTATATCACCTATTATTTAAAGATAAAGTATGAAAAAAGAAACGAATTTATTTCATAAATCCGGAAACGGATAATAACCGGAATTATTTATCTGCCGCCTCTCTTAATTTTGTCCAGTACCCGATAAGTTATATCAGCTTTATCTTCAGAATACAACAATGCCGAACTGCCTTTGTCAAATACAAAATTTAACTTTTCTTCTTTAGCAACTGCTTCGATAGCTTCTCTTACTTTAGCCCTTATCGGTTCAAGAAGCTTATCCCTCAACTGGGCAATTTCACCCTGAACTCCGAATTTTTCATCCTGGAATTGTGCATATTTCATCTGGATTTGTTTAAGTGCATCTTCTTCTTTCTTTTTTTGGTCAGCACTCATCATTGATTTTTGTTTGTCATAATTATCTAATTTTGTTGTGTACTCTTTCTCCATAGCTTGAAGAGTATCGCGGTATTTCTGTCCTAAATCTTTAAGCATCTTATCGGCACTGTCGGCTTCCGGCATTGCCTTAACTATTGTTTCAATTTCGACAACGCCAATACTGGCAGTTCTTTCTTTCTGTGCTGATGCGTTATCAGCAGAAATCACCATTCCTAATGCTATTATGAGAAACAAAATAAATTTATACATAATTACTCCTAAAAGATAATTTTAAAAAATTAATATTTTACTTAAATAAAAGTCAAATTACTTGATATAAAAAAAATTAAAATTGTTGTCCTAGATTAAATAAAAATCGCCAGCCGCTTTTGTCTCCAATTGCCCCCGGGGGGTCAAATCCATATCCGTAACTGAATCCAATTATTCCGATAGGTGCAATATTGAGCATCAGCCCTACACCGGCGGCTCTTTTTAAATTAAACGGGTCGGTTACTTTAAGCGTACTCCACACATTTCCGGCTTCTGCGAAACCATAGATATATATAGGCATCGGGCTCATTGATAAAGCTACTCTTAATTCTGCTGTGTATTTTGCTATTACATTCCCTCCGTAAGTCGGGCCTATAGAATTATCCTGGTAACCTCTCAAAGGTGTTGTCGGAAAATATCCGGATAATCCGCTTCCACCCATAAAGTATTTTTCTACAGGTGGAATCGTTGTGTCCTGCCTGAAACTTGTGATATATCCCCAGTATGAACTCAAATATAAAACTACCCTGTCGTAGTCTTCAATTTTAATGAGGGGGTGGACAATATCGAACTTCAATTCATTTTTTATATAATCGGTATTTCCCAAACCGAGTATCCCCATTGCAAAATCGGTTGAAAAGCTGAATTTTGAACCGTATGTCGGGAAAAACGGATTGTTCATACTGATTCTTGAAATTGATTGTCCGATTGTATATTGAATACCTGTTCGTGTCAGATATACAGTGTCAGCATGATTCTGTTCAATCCTGAATCTTAAATCGCCTCTGAAATAATCATCCGGCCATTTAAATCTTCTGCCAACATTAAAAGCTGCACCAATCGTCTTTTGATTGAAATAATAATGTATATTCCTGTAATACAAATTTGCCCCGACAGTCGTTGGTTCATCGAATAGCCAGGGTTCCGTAAATCCGATAGCAAAAGTCTGATACCTGTTAGCTTGCCCGAATTCCGCCTGAATATTAAAAATTTGTCCTCCTCCTCCCATGAAGGGTTCCGAAAGAGAAAAATTATTAAATGTAAGTCCGACTGAACCTGTCAAACCGTAAGTTCCTGCAAAACCTATTGACGCATTAATCATATCGGTTGATTTTTCTTCTACCCTGTAAATTAAATCAACACTGCTTTCATCAACAGGTTTGACATCCGGTTTGAGTGCTTCGGGATTGAAATAATTCATTGCTCCTAAAGCCCTGACGCTTCTTATGACTGCTGACCTGTTAAAGAAATCCCCAGGCAAAGTATACAACTCCCTTCTTATAACCTTGTCCTTTGTTTTTGTATTACCTAAAATATCCACACGCCTGATTTTCAGCCTTTGATTTTCATATACTTTTATCTTAATATCTATCGAATCCGGGGGAACCCTTACTTCTTCGGGAACAAACCTGATTGATAGGTAACCATTATCAGCATAAAGAGAGAGCACATCAGTCTGGTCTTCGTTTCCATTCAGATTTTTATCGAATTTATCTTTATCATATACATCGCCTTTTTTGAAATCCAGCCTTGACAGCAGTAATCTGTCAGGATAAATAGTATTACCCTCGAACTCAATATTTCTGATATAGTATTTTTGTCCTTCATATACTTTTAACTTAATATGTACCTGTGCATTAGAATCATCATAA
>DAHXMP010000477.1 GCA_027371665.1 Bacteroidota bacterium
GAACGGGAACCCGGTATCCATGGCTCATGTAAATTCAAAGGGCGTGGATTATACCGGCAGTTCGAGGGTCAATACGAATGACTCCGGCAGATTTGTTATTGCTGTAAAATCAAGTGCAAAAGCCACTATTTGGGCAAATTACTACATTTTTAACAGCACAGGGGTTGATTATGATACACCTGCAACGGGCGATACTCTTGACATTGGTAACATAGTCATCAATATAGATATGTCGAACCTTTGCATAATTGTCGGAGAAGTCGTTGACAATTTAGGGAACCCGGTTCCGAATGTTTATACACATCTCTTAGACAGCAACGGCAAAGCAGTTGATTACGTAACGACTTCTACCGACGGTAAATTCAAATATTACGGAGGGCTGAATACAAAATATACTTTAAGGATAAATTTCTGTTCATATCAAGATACATCGAAGAACGGGTATAAAGACACTACATTTGTTACAGGCTCAAACGGTGGCGTAACTCTCGACCTGGGCACAATCCAGGTTGATAGGGGAGGTGCCTTCTTTACCGGAAGAGTTGTTGATTCTCTGAGCAATCCACTGCCTAACGTATATGTATTCACAGACGATTGCTCAAGCTATGGCTCAAATGAAAGAAGCTCGATGACCGACAGTACAGGGAACTTTAAAATCAGTGTAAGGCCTGACAAAGATATAAATATATCTTTTTATTGCAAACAGGTCAACAAAAAGCTGGTGGAACATTCCCCCGGTTTGGGACAAACAAAGGATTTGGGAGACATTGTAGTTCCCTAATAAGACTTATAAAACATATTGAATTATTTTGAAGCAGTGGTTCTGAGGAAAATTATCTGATGAACCACTGTTTATTTTATAAAAAATATCAATTTCACTTCTTTATCAGCCTGATTGTAACATCAGTTTTCTTTCCCTGGACTAATTCGACAGTCTGATATGCGGTATTATAACCGTCGTTTAGCACTTCGATACTTACTGAGTCTCTAATCATCCAATCACCTAAAACCATTCCATTTTCGGCAGTATGCCTGAATTTTCTGCCGATGAAAGGCATATCGTCAGGCTTTAAAGTTATTTTTCCATTTGAAGGATTTGTAAAAACTTTTGCGGGAACCCAGGAATCAGAATAATTAAAACCAAAATAATTAAAGCGGAGATAAAGCATTTCATAATTCTGCTCGAATTCAGCAGTCTTAATTTTATAAGTATAGAAGCCATCTTTGAAGCTATTTATTGAATCAATATGCCAGCTTATTTCATGCATTCCTGATTCAAGCATACCATAATATAGTGTATCAATGACATTTTTTCCCGATTGGCTGTTAATGACTTCAACAAGTGCCAATCCCATTACGGATGTTTGAAATTGAAATAATGTAATTGAATTGAAAGGATTAGGATAATTAATTGAATGAATACTCGTATCATTAGGTATCTGTGAGACAAGGTAATATATATTGACCGTTGCAGAGCTAACCGGGCTGCCATTGCTGTTATCAACAATTGACAGATTAACTCCGGGCGAATCCTGGGCATCGTTGGTACCGCCGCAAGAAGCAAGCAATACAAGAAAAAGAATAAAAATAAATAGGATTGGTTTCATAAAGTTTACCTCTGTTTATCACTAAATATCTCATTAAATACAAAATTTGTTAATCTAAGTCCTCAATAATAAATCCTAACATTGTCAACAGAACCTTATTTAATTTTATTCTTTTTAAAAGGTTATTAATAAGGTTTATTAATTATAATTTTCACTCCTCTTCAAACGGATATTTCTTGTATGGACTGCCGCCGAGATAGTAGAAATCGAGAACTTCGGCAAAGCCGTAATCATTTATTACATCGGAAATGACAAGCGTCTTGCTTCCGTAATTTCTTATGTACTCCAGCATCCCCTGCTGCTGCCAGATGAAATTCTGGGGAAAATCTTTAAACCTCCTTTTTAAAATCCCGTAGCTGTGCAATGCCGGTGTTGACCAATACCATAGAAAGAGGTTGATTCTGCTTTCTTCGTTTGCGAGGCAGAGGGCTATTGGAAGCACCGAATTGAAAACGAGTTCCCTCCTGAGATGTGCTCCTTCGTTTGTAATTTTCGTTTTGATTAATTGCTGCATCATGTCGGGAATTTGCAATTCGGCACCTGAAGAAAGCCGGCTAAGAAAAGCAAACACATGTGATTTAGGAAGAACATCCAGGAGCTGTTCGAGCCTGTCTGCCGTGTATAGCGGCCTTTTGCGTCGGTTGAAATATTTATTTAGAAAATCACTTGCAAAAATTACGAAGCCTGTATCGAGCTCGTGTTGATTGAGCAGTTTCTTCGCATCCGATGTCTTCCTGAGAAGCCTGATTAGTGCAAACTGCTGAAGTTCTTCGATTGAAAATACATCCGGAACGACAGGTACAATTAATTCGTCTTCGGAAGCTTTTTTAACTTCTTCTTTCGGCAGCAGGAGTGTCTCGAAAGGCAATTTCGTGCCATCGTCATCAAATACTATATGCAGAATGACTGAGTTATAGCGTTCATCGGCAGAGTGTCCGTGCAGGTTCCAATCGGAGCTTTTAATGTGAAATTCCGCATCGCCGACAACGACATTTCCTTGCAAAAGAATGGCAATGTCGAGGAAATCTGGTCCTTCGTGAACATTCAGCCTTCCGGGCGATAGAATTTGAAGCCGTTTTCCCGATTGAGTCCCGAGAATTTTGGACGGGTCGGAAAGAAGCCTGTGGACACCTGTTTGCAGCTTCTTTTCATTCATAACAATTTGATTATTTTTCTTCATTGGATTTGAATATAAGTTTATAAAATCACACTTATCCACTAACCGGGCTTGTGTCGGTTATAATTCTGATTTATAAAAGCAAAAGAAATATTTATATGATAAATCAAAATTTCATTAATAGTAGCCGAAATGAATTCAGCATGACATAAAAACTCATTTTTTTTTACATGAAAGACAGCTTGTATTTATGTGCTTTCTCTCCCGCTTTTTCAGCATAATCGTTTTCTTTAGAAGCGTAAATGACAGCCCTCGATACATTAATGATAGCCGGCCCATGAGCATTTGCTTTGACGACAGCTTCGACACTGCCTCCCTGAGCACCGATTCCCGGAATAAGGAAGTAATTTTCGGGAGCCATCGTTCTAAGCTGGTCAATATCGTTCGGCTGTGTGGCTCCTACAACGAAACCCATCTTTTTATTATCTGCCCAGCTTAGGGATTGCTGAACAATGTGTTTATACAAAGGCTTTCCACCGGATTCGAGTCTCTGAAAATTCGCACTTCCGGGATTAGAAGTCAATGTCAGAATCAAAGCCATTTTATCTTTGTATTGAAGGAAAGGGTCAATAGAGTCCTTACCGAGATAAGGAACTAAGGTAACGGCGTCGGCTTTGAAATATTCGTAGCAGGATTTTGCATAACCTGTCATCGTATTACCAATGTCGGCACGCTTAGCATCTGCAATTTTAACAATATCAGCGGGTATCATATCGAATGTTTTTTTAAGCAAATCACAGCCTTCAATGCCGTATTGCTCATAAAATGCGAAGTTGATTTTATATGCACAGACAAATTCTTTGGTTGCTTCGATTATGTTCCTGTTAAACTCGAGCAATCCGTCGGGGATTGACCTTAGTTGTGCAGGCACTTTACTAAAATCAATATCCAATCCAACGCATAAAATGGAAGATTTCTTACTCTGGGCGGCTTTCAGTTTGTCGTATGTTGTCATTTTTTTTCAATTTATTCCTAATATATACTCTAATTGTCTTGTCAGATTATTCCCTCGATAATTTAAAGCAGGGTATTTATGATTTATTTTATAGATTTTTTTTGAACTCAAAATACTTATGGTAAAGAGTATTTTTCTCGTTTGGCGGAGGAACATTCGCCTTTTTGAGCATTTCGATAACTTTGTCGTACCTGTCCTGTGGTAACGGATGCGTAGATAGCAAAACCTTCAGGTCGTTGTCATTAACTGAATTTTTGATTTTGTCGAAGAAAAATTTAATTGCCCCGGGATACCATTGCGTTGATTGGAGATATTTAAAGGAATACTCGTCCGCTTCGTATTCATCGTCACGGCTGTTATTGAGCAGTGATAATCCCGAGAACATATTGGCAGCAAGTTCACCCATTTTGGTTTTCTTTTCCCCCAGTACGGCATTAGATAATTCTTGTGCCCCATAAGCTTTAGATATTCTCTGTGTTGCATGACGTCTTTCCGCATGGGCAATTTCATGGGCAAGAATTCCGGCAAGAGTAGCCTCGTTATCAATAAATTTCAACAAACCTGTATAAACATAAATATAGCCTCCGGGAGTGCAGAAAGCATTAATAATGTCATCCCTGTTGATAATTTCGACAGTATATGCAAATTGTCCGCGGTATTCAATAAGGGGTGATTTTAAAATTGTATTTACAATCCCCTGCACATAATTTTTGACTTCGGGTTTGTTTAGGAGAGGATAATCTTTTGTGTCTTTCTTAATTTCAGCAGCGAGGTCTTTCCCTAATTTAATATCTTCACTCGTCGGATAAATGTTAAAATTAGAGCAGCTATTTACGATTAACATTAATAATGCTAAAGTAAAGACAGCTATGCCGAGTTTCGTTATTTGTCTAATTAATATCATTAATAATGAATATTTATTATTATAATTACTAAAATTACAAAAAATATTTTTTCCGTAAAGACTTTTTTTAAAAATATTTAGTCTTCAAACAGATTAAATTTTTTCGGATAGTAAATTTTTTCAAGGACGAGCCCTTTTGCGGGTGCAATTGGACTTGACAAATCCCTGTTGCTCATTTTTAGTGCCGATTCTATTTCCCTTAAGGTTCTCTTTCCCCTGGCAACATCGAGCATAGCTCCTACGATACTTCTGACCATGCCGTAAACAAACCTGTCGGCTTTAATTCTGAACTTCCATGTATTGGCTCCGGCATAATGCCAATTACATATTTTTACATTACAAACATAATTTTTTGTACTTGGATTCCTTTTTGAAAAAGTCGTAAAATCATGGACTCCTAAAAAGATTTTGCAGGATTTCTCAAGTAATTTAAAATCGAGCTTATATTTTGTTAATGTTTTAAATTTATTTTCAAAAACTGAATCAACATTTGTGATTGTATACGAGTATTCCCTTGCCACGGCATCATATCTTGCATGAAAATCAAAATCGAGAATGGAAGCGGCTTTTATCCTTATATCATTTGGGAGGTTTGAGTTTAATACCTGTGGAATTTTTTTCCCCGGTATTAAAAATTCAGGTTCAAGCCTTGCATGAGCAACCTGTCCTCTGGCATGAACACCTGCATCCGTTCTTCCGGCTCCTGTTAAAGATATTCGATAACCGCAAATATTTTCAAAAACTTTTTCGATTTCATCCTGAACAGTTCTTGCATTTTTTTGAATCTGCCAGCCCCCGAAGTTTGTTCCGTCATATTCTATTTTTAATGCAAGTGTTTCCATTACCCGTTCATTTAGAATTTAGACAAAATAGCCACTTTTTGATGTTAGTAGTTACTCATAAAAATTAACTCACTCTTTCGAATCTCGCCTGGAAGAAACGCAGATACTTTGGCTCATACACAAACTTTAAGCCTTTCGCTTTCTTCCTGTTTTCATAAAGTTCCTCGACTGAATAAGCGGCTACATCGAGATGTGCCTGGGTGTAAACTCTTCTGGGAAATGTCAACCTGACAAGTTCCAGCTTAGGATGATAATTCTCACCAGTTTCGGGATTTCTTCCAGCAGAAACAACACCGCGTTCCATAGCCCTGACACCGGATTCTATATATAAATCGGCAGCCAAAGCCTGTGCAGGTAATTCTTCCTGCGGTATGTGTTCGTAAAATTTCTTTGCGTCCAGAAAAATTGCATGACCGCCTGCAGGCTCGACAATAGGCACACCGGCATCAATTAGTTTCTGTCCGAAATAGCCCACCTGCTCGACCCTCGAACGGATATGGTCATAACTGACACATTCTTCCATGCCGCGAGCCATAGCTTCCATGTCACGCCCGGCAAGACCGCCGTAAGTATGCAATCCTTCATAAACCACGACCATATTACGCAATTCATCGAATAAAGATTCATCATTCACAGCTATAAAACCGCCGATATTAACGAGAAGGTCTTTTTTGCCGCTCATAGTACATCCATCGGTATAGGAGCAGTATTCGAGGAGAATTTCCTCGATTGATTTATTCGAATATCCCTTTTCTCTTTCTTTGATGAAATAGGCATTTTCGACTGCACGTGTTGCATCGAGAATGACTTTTATACCGTGTTTGTTTGCAAGTTCCCTCACCTGGCGCATATTTCCCATTGACTGGGGCTGGCCGCCTGCCATGTTAACGGTACCGGCTACACTAATATATGGGATTTTTGAAGCACCGACTTTCTTGATTAAATCTTCGAACTTCTGCAGGTCAACATTTCCTTTGAAGGGATGCTGATTCTGAGGTTCATGTGCTTCGTCAATAATCACGTCAACGAACTTTCCGCCGGCAAGTTCCTGGTGAAGGCGCGTAGTAGTGAAATACATGTTCCCGGGTACATAGTCTCCTTGTTTAATCAGGTTTCTCGAAATCAGGTGTTCTGCAGCCCTGCCCTGGTGAGTCGGAACGAGATATTTATACCCGTAATATTTTCTTGTATTGGCTTCGAGGTAATAAAAGTTCCTGCTTCCTGCGTAGGCTTCGTCGCCGAGCATCATACCAGCCCACTGGTAATCGCTCATAGCGGATGTGCCGCTGTCTGTCAGCAAATCAATATAAACGTCTTCGGAACGCAGTAAAAATGTGTTGTATCCTGCTTCTTTCATTTTTTGTTCGCGGTACTCGCGTGTAGTAACTTTCAACGGTTCGACAACTTTAATTTTATATGGCTCAGCCCATGGTTTCCTGTAAGATGGCATTAGTTTTTCCTTTACTTTAATTTAAACATAATAAATTCTGAAAATTTACAGGGGAAAAAGTTTACAAGAGTCAATAATTTCAAACCTGTAAATCAAAAAAATTTAAATTTAGCTAATGTCGCTTATTCAAACAAAATTGTTTGTATAATATTTAGAAATTGCTAATTTAAGGTAACTAATTAGAATAATTTCTATTTCATAAATAAATTAATTCTGTCGTTTTAAATAATGCATGTAAAAATATCAAATCATGCAATGGATAGTTGTAATAAACGGGGTGCAACGATTAATGAAGTTTTATCAGCTATAGAACAGGGAACTCGCGAACCCGTAAAGCTTGGAAGAATTATGTGCAGGCTTAATTTTGAATTCAACCAGGTTTGGGAAAATAAATAATATTCAACAAAGCAGGTAGCTCCTGTTATCGTTGAGGAAAATAATGAAATTGTCGTTATAACCGTTTATACTTATTATTTTTGATATAAAATAGGAGATAATTATGAAAATAAAATATGACCCTGAAGTTGATGCAATCTATATTGACATAATTGAAGAAAAAAAGTCTGTCAAGACTATTCATTTAAGTGAAGACATAGCCCTAGATTTTTCAGGAAACGAAGAATTAGTCGGCATTGAAATTTTAGATGCCTCAAAAGTGCTTGGGCCGGAACGTAAAACTAAATTAGTCCTTGAAGGCCTTGAAGCAGTTCAAGTATAATAAGTCAGAATCACGGATTAAACGGATTTAGAGATT
>DAHXMP010000007.1 GCA_027371665.1 Bacteroidota bacterium
ACCTTGAAAATATTTTTTGCAATACTTGATGTTGTGTCAAGCGGTGTATTCCGCCTAATCAATTTTGGATTAGTGAAATTGAATAAATCGTCAGTGAAAGATTTTAACTTGAATCCTGTATTAAACCTGATTGAATTTTTCCAGTTAGCAGATTTTGCTATATCCTGGATTGTCGGGTCGGTTTGCAATGGATTATACCAGGAATAAGTTGTTATAAATGAACCGGACATATCAAAATACTTCGTATATGTTCCGAGTGGTATTTTCGGCTTAATATTGAATGTAACGGTTTGCGTGTGATTTATATTTTGACCCAAATCAATTAATTTACCATTCTTTAAAAACATGAGAGAGGCAATCTGGCTGCCTGTTCTTTGCATACCGTTTTCATCAAGTTCAAAAGGCACTAATGAACTGATAGTAGAAACATTATAATCAAGTGCGGGGCTGAACAGACTGTTTTCTGTAAATTTCCAGGTAAATTGAGCCTGTCTCTGGGCTGAAAACTCCCTGAGAACCGGACTCGGTGTTTCGAGATATCTTGACTGTTCGGTTACTCTTCTTCTTGTAAGATTTAGACCTGTAGAGAAATTCGAAGGCCAGAAATTTATTTTGAAATCTTTGTAATCTTCGAGTACAGAAGTTCCTTTAGACCATTTAAGAGGTTCTATAGTTAAAAGATTAGGAAACTGGATACTGTATTGAGAAGTAAAATTCCATTGCCAGCTGAACCTTTCGGCTACGACCGGGTCTCTGTCGAACTCCTGGGAATAAGAATAACCTAATGTGAGTTTATTAAAAGTATCATCAATTAACCAACTTGATACAGGTATTCCCAGTCTTACACCCGTTAAAGCCCAACTGTCAAGTACTCTCAAAGTTTGAGATTTGGCAATAGTGGCATTTCTTGTCTTGTCGCTAATCATTTGAGCTTCAGCTTGTGATAATCCGCTGTTGATAGCATCCTTTTTTGCCTTATCAGCGGCGGCATTAGCCGCATCTGCCAAATTCACATCGTTATTAGCAACAAATTCAGGATTATCCATATATTCTGAATGATTGTAGGATATAGGAATTTTCATGTTCTTGAAAGATTGAGGTGCAAATTTTTCAAGATTCCCCTGCATACTAACAGACCAGTTCGTGGAACTGATACGATTGCCGAACCGTTCCTCGAGCATGTGAAAATTAGGATTTGTATGTGATATATTTGCATTTATACTTCCCAGGTCGGCAAGTTTGAGGTCAATACTGCCGACACCTCCCCAGTCGCTTCTTTTTTCAGGACTGATAAGCCTGAGTTCATCCACCCATATTGTTGTATTTAAATCGTTGGGATACCTTTCAGCAGGATTTGAAATACCAAAGCCAAAGAATTGAATACGTGTTAAGGTAGGATTACCTTTAATGGCAAATGTTGCGAATTGGTCACCGGGAACAGGGAAGACCTGCCTGTTTAAGATTCCTAATGAATCCCTTACCTGTTTGACGGCAGTTATTTGTGTCAATACGATATTGACGTCCTGCCAGCCTCTTAATAAGGGCCTCCTGTATTCATAATAGTTTGATGAATCGGTTCCGAATCTGATATATGTGTAAGCTTTAGGAACAGCCCCCGGGACTATGTTATCAGGCATTGAACCGTCGCCGTGAACGAAAAATTTCAGGTTTTTATAATAAAATATATCGAGTTGCTGAAAGATACGTGTTGCCATTCTTTCTTCCCCGTATCTCAAATTACGGACGCTGAAAGCAATTGATTGTTCATTAAGCCTTATATCCTGGTTAGGGTCAGGATTATTTAACTGTCGGGGCGGCTGAACTCCGGGAGGCATAGTATAATAATTTGGGGCCCCGCTGTTTTCATCAACATTAACAAAAGAAATTTGAAGTACGCTGTCATCCGCAGGAACATTTTCCTGGAAGTTATTTACTCTTTGCCATTGAGCCCCTACAAGCCTCCAATCAGCTATTCTTGCTATGAATAAGCCTCCCTTGAACCAAACTCTTATATACTGTATGTTAGCAAAAGAAGGATTACCGACACTTGAAACGGGTTTTCTTATCGGTATGCGGTACAGAAACCATCCGTTTGCTCCTCCTACGATTTGAGGATTCAAATCCGGATTAGGATCCAGGTCAACTTCATATGTAAAATAACTGTTATCGAGGGAAATCGTTTGACCGTTGTTTTTATTTAAAATTTCTGTATCGGGGAATTGACCAAGCTCAGAAACTTTCGAGTTGCCTTCGAAATTATTATAATTGGTGAAATCAGCATCAACTCTCCTGTTGTCATCTTTACTGAAATCGAAAGTATAATCGTCACGTGCAGGGTCACCGTTCGGGTCTTTTGTTGCCGGGTATTCACCCGAGGAACGTTCTTTGGTATCATCCTCAGCATCGATACCTATATCTTCCCCCGGGTCAATAATTCCGTTGGGGACTGGATTAGCGGCGGTAATACCGTCTTCGGTGTCAAGCTTTTGGTTTGGAATAATATCTTCGCTAATCTGTCCCAGGTCAATAAACATTTTTGTTTTATCGGGTTCCCATGCATCTATTTTCATCATGATTTCAATATAATCAATATTTTCGGTATCGAAATTTGTATTGAAGGATGAAAATAATCGTTCCATGCCCGCCCAGATTTTCTTCCTGTTTTCTGGCTGTTCTCCGAAGGCTGTGGAGGGATTGTAATCCCTGTCTAAAGTATCGAGGAAGTTCAGGTTCTTATTATAGATGCCTCTCATATTAGGATTGAAATTTATTTGCAGTGGGCTTATGTTTGCAAGCCCCTGGACAATATCCTTCTGTGGATATACTTCTTTTATTGGTACCCTTGGGATAAAGTACTGATACCAAAACATTTTTCCCCTGAATAAAGAGCGGTCAACATCTGTTAATCCAATAGCCGAATCAACGGGCTGAGAAGAATGCTGCCATTGAGTGGCTGATAATCCTAAGGATATATAACGCTGGGCTCCCTCGAAATCGTCAATATAGACTACTGGTTCACCCATGTCTGAGGTTACTTCCGATGTTCTTTTGTTTGGATTCGGTAAAGTTATAGCCCATTCACCTCTAATACCAAGTGAAGATTTAGCTTTCGTATCATAGAAAGGAAGAGCGTCGAGCATTTTTGTCAGCCATGGTGTATCCCACTGAAGCTTGGTATCGAGGCCAAACATCGTATTTGACAGAGGTTCTTCGCCGAGCCTAACCCTGTCAATAACAGCGGACTGGTTATAATACATCATTGTAAAACCGAGTCCCGCATCAATTTTCCGGTTTTTGAAAAGCTGATAATCGCCACGTACTCCTGCCAGTGTCTTAGTTGAAATATTAAAAACATCGTTTGCTTCATATGTGATTTTGAGGTTTGCATTTGGCAATGCAGCTCGCTGATTCCTTATTGTCAGCATTCCGGAATAATAGTCAACTATGTAATCCTCAAACTCTTTTAACGGGATACCGTCAAGTGTAACCTTTACGCTCCCGGGAGCGAGGTTGAATGCACCCAGGGGTATTTTATTGGTTGCATTACCCGAGACTTCCCCGGAAATAACAAAGCGGTCTCTTCCCGTGTTTCGCCGTGCAACCTCATATGTCGTATCATAAACCTCATTAAAAATGTACTGTTCTGCAAGCTGTGGAGTTCCTTTATCTGAAAAATATTTTCTTAATCCTTCGCGGAATGGCTCGAGGCTTGGAAATGTAATTTCTCCCCGCTCGGCATTGAAGAAGGTGCTGTTCATATCGAATTCTCCGTCAGGCGGCGGATTTCCGGTTGCATTGGTTACCCTGTCAACTCCAAGAATCGTAACTACTTTGTCCGGAGCACCGGGTAGTACATCACTTGAATCATTGTTTTGATTTAAATACCATATAGAAATTTTTGTATCGGTTAAATTCACATTAGTTGCATTAATCGAGTAAATATTTTTCATCTGCCTCGCCCATAGAGATTTATAGGAGGGAAGCATATCGGGCCTGTAAATCAATTTAAGAATGAGAGTGTCTTTTTTCCCGGATATACTTGTCAGGTTGCCGTAATATTCATCATCCTCATTTGACAGAGTCTGGCCTTCAACCCTGTAAGCTACGGCGTAATATCTGTCAGCCCTTAGATTTAATATAGTCAGAGTTCCGAGATTACAGTCAAATCTATATCTTGTAGAATCGAGTTTTACGAATTGAGCCCTTTCAACTATTCCCGATACCGGAGACACATGAATCAGGCTGTCGGGATAAGATTGCGGTAGAATGGCTTTGGCTTGTATTGGTTTCAAATCAGCATAAGCAACGGCATTGGCAGCATACATTGCGGCATTCTGAATATTATTCTCCGATTCCCATACTTCAATTTCTTTAACTCTGAGTGCCTGGGCATCAGTTGGAATTACCCCCGTTGAATATTTAAAATAATCACGGTAAACAGACCTGTATGCCGTGTCGAGGAAAAAATGGTTCCTCGAATAATCATAAGCGTGAAGCTGAAACGGCATTTGACTTGTTCCTCCCCTTACATCTATCGTCTTTATTTCTCCACGTCCCTGAGAAAATAATGTCTTTAAGTACAGAGGGCCGAATTGGAAATCAGACCTGATGCCGAATAATGTTTCACCGCCCCTGATTAGGCTAGTAGTAAGCGGGAGATTAACATTGCCAAGCTCAACAAGCTTAACGATATCATCGTCTTCACCTTCAAAACCGATTTTAAATTTATTGTCATAATCAAATTGTCTGTGTGTATTCCAGTCAGTGGTTAATTTAAGTTTGTCGCCGATTTTAGCAGAAACGTTAACCCTTATATCCTGGTTAAAAATCGGTGTTGACTGAGTCTGACCGAATGCCGATACTGTTCCAAGCTTTTGAGAATCCCATCGCCAGCCTAATGTTAAATTGACTTCACCCTGAACGTTAATATTAATTGTAGGTTTGCCGAAAATGCCGAAAATGGGGTTTGGCGGGACAGGTATTGTTACCCCGGTTGATTGTGCTATTAATCTTGCAAGGTCACCTCCCGAAAGTGCAGCATCGAGGTCATATCTGTTCATTAACGAATCCCACATGGTATTTTGTATCAACTTTTTTCTCATACTGAGATAATCGTCGAGGTCTATATTATAAGAATAGCCTGCATTGTATTTGTCAATATTAAAATTTGTCGTTACCGAATCTATATTTTTGTCTATTGTTGTTGTGTTTTCAAAGCCCAGGGGGTGCTTTTCAAAATTAGATTTCGGATGGTCCGGCGATAATCTTTCGAAAGGCGGGGGACCAAAGAAAAATGGTTCTGTGTTGCTTGTATCTGTCTTTGATGAATTATCCGATGTGGAATCAATCTGCAAAGGCAACGGAGTACCGGCTAACAGCCATACCGAAGGATTGAAAATGGAAGCGGTAGAAAGCAGAGAATATTGAAGATAATAATCAGGCAGAAAATAGTAAAGACTGCTTTCACAAAAAATATTTGCCTGGGCATAATCCTCTGTGCCTGTTAAGAAAAATACCAGGTAAAATGAACCCAATATTAATAATTTTCTTGCTCTACTATGCAAACCACACTCAAGTTTTTAGAAAAAGACTTCCTCTTCAAGTTTCAATTGAAACCTGGGATTTAATAAAAATAAATTTTCAAACACACTATTTTTGTGCCAATTAATAAAATAAAAAGCTGGTAGTAGAGCTGTCTATATTTATCCTTTCGATTGTAATAATCAATTACCAATTAATGATGTATTATTAAATAAATAATTGCAAAAATATGAATTGATTTCGTATTTACCTTCTAAATATTTTAAATAAAAACAAAAAGAAAACTATTCATTTTCAGATAATAGTCCTATCTTATTTGATTTTGACTGATTCAAATGAGAAAAATTGTATATGAAAAATTTTAGAAAAACATAAGAAACTTTGCTAACTAATCAATAATAGCATATTTTTGTAAACGTTTTTTGTTTGTCGGATAATTTTCAAGTATCATTTTATTATGGTCGCTTAGCTCAGCTGGTCTAGAGCGTTCGCCTCACACGCGAAAGGTCGCAGGTTCAAACCCCGCAGCGACCACACAAATTCAACTTCAAATTATGAATTAATATATTAAGTCATTCTGGATTTATTTTAGAATCTTTAAACGAATGTAGACATCTTTTTCAAAAGAATTAAATTTTTTCATATTTTAAAATTGTTATTGATTACATTTTAGGTATGAAATGAAAATTCTTGTTCCTTTTTTTCTATTTATTATTTCTTCCTTATTATTTGCACAACCTGCCGAATATCAGTCGCGCGGGGCGAAGTCATACTTAGTGAATTATGGGGCTATAGGCGGGAATCCGTTTTTATCGGGGTTCGCCGCTAAGAGATTTGTCCTGGTTGACGAGGGTGGGGCATCAGATATAAGGCAGATTCACAGTTTTAATCCGGCAATGCCAATTCTGCTATACAAAGATGTCGTAGCTTTATATCCGTCATTTGCAGAGTATACCGAAGTGAACCGCGATGAGTTTGCGTTTTTACATTCATGCGAACCGTCAGGCTTGTGCTATTCAAGAAAAACAACCGGTTATTTATGCTGGCTCGCTGACAGGAGAAGCCCGGATATTATCGGATATAAATTGTATATTGCCCCTGACTCAGCCGGTAATTATTCACCTTTAGATAGCATATTTAATTCGACAAATTATTCGCCTAAACTACCTCTTGCACCATCATGGCTAAAAGTAAAATCAATAATGAAAGACTCCTCCGAAATTAATTACGGAATGCCGGTAAAAATCCAAAGTACCGGTGTTCAGACGCTTGTCCCGGCTGTTGTAATAAATGAAACCAGGACGACAGATACCGTTAAAATTCATATCGAATGTGAAAGTATTGGAAATATGGAACCCGACTCGGTTGTGATTACAATAGATTTGAACAGAAACAATAATTACGATGCAAACGAAAGATTCAAACTTTCCAAAACCGACAACATGTGGCTCTATGACAAAAGCTTTGCTTATACTAATACCTCCAAGGGCGGATATGAATTTATCGTCTATTCTTATAATGGGACCGCTAAAAGCCAATTACCTCAATCCGGTTCCTATACAACCAATACAAATAACCGTCTGAAAAATGATTATTACGGTTTCTTTGTTATGAATGTGGGTAACGGGACATGGAGAAAAGCATATGTAGAGCAAATTCTCAATACATTCGAATCGTCAGGCTTTAACGGTCTTTTCGAGGATGACACATGGTATAAAGTCAGTCCCTGGACAATTGACTGCCCGACGGTTTATTCTTACAGCGATACACAATGGAAACATGACATGTTTGCTTTTCTCGATATAATCAAATCATCCATAGCACCCCGCTATGCTTATTTCAACGGCTTGTATGCCGGCGATGCCGACAGCCTTCTGCTTCATGATGATGGGGGAATGACTGAAGGCTTTCCTACGTCAACGTGGTCTGGTTACGTTACGGATTCTTACTGGAAGGAACTGGCAAATGTCGGTTTGAAGTGCCAGCATGTTTATAAAAAGGCATGGCTCTGTCTCGGAGGCATACATGACAATGATCCCGAAGAAAGAATGTACGATATTGCTTCGTATCTTTTATTAGCCGATTCGCTTTCCATGTTTGCAAATGCGAACAATTACCAGGAATTTGCTCATTATCCCGAGTTTGATATTCCGTTCGGAAAGCCGTTTGATAATGCAGATACCAATGTTGATGATTTACAACATATTTATGAACCGACAAATACTCCATATTATGTCAGGCGTTTCGAGAATGGGGTAGTAGTGGTCAATCCAAATTCCGACAAATATATTGTCAATGTTTTTGCTGCAGGAAGAAGCAGTTTTTTCATTGACAATAAGCTCACGATTGACGGAGGAAGGCTCTATTCTTTCAATGCGAGCGATACGGTCTATCCTAAGCAGGCTCGGATTTATCTGAATAATAATTTCGGCGGCAACACATTAGTCTCCCCTTTTATTGATACTGTTATAGTTGATACAGTCTATAACAATGCCGACGGAACGACAAACGTTTCAATCAAGGCTCTGGTGTCCGATTCATCGAGCAAAATGTTCCTTACGAATCCTGATTTGCCTTTATACGTAACTGCAATACTCGGCTCGATAGGGGGACCTGTGGAATTGCAACTGTTGAATGACGGAACAGCTGCTTCCGGGACTTTGAGTGAGTACAATGGCAGTTTTGTACTTGCATCGGGATTGGCATCGGGAAAAGTTACATTTCCTGTAGTTGCTTATTCGACGACAGGCTTGCTTTCTGTCGGTTATGGTTCATTTCAGGCTCCCGGAACTAACAAAAATAATATTTTGCCAAATTACAGCTTTGAGATTGATGCTGACGATGACGGCATTCCCGATATGTGGAATCCTTACCAGAGAGGATTTATTTACGATACATCAGGCAATAATGCAAAGCAGGGCAAACGTTCTGTGAGTGTAAAGAATGAGAGCCTGAACTGGTCAGGCGGTGTTGAAATTACGGTTAACATAAACCAAACCGAAGCTAAACCTTTGCATCTGTCTGGCTGGTCTAAAGCTGAAAATGTTTCAGGCAATAAAGACAATAATTATTCTCTATATGCCGACTGCTATTACGAGGACGGCACGCCGCTTTACGGGCAGTGTGCCTCTTTCAGCACCGGCACACACGACTGGGAGTATTCACAGAAGATAATTCAGCCTGCGAAGCCAATAAAAAGCATCACCCTCTATGCTCTTTTCCGCAGCCATACCGGTCAGGTGTGGTATGACCAATTGTCTTTGGGTGAATATGATTCGACTGTGTCAGTCCCTGAAACAAAACCTGAAAATTTGAGTTTTGAGATTTATCCCAATCCCCTTAATAAAAATTTATCGGGCAATGAGCTTACAATTAAAATACAAAATCCATTTATCGCACAGAAAGCCCAAATCAAAGTATTCGACTGCTTCGGCTATGAAATGCTCACAAAATCTTTTGTCATGGTTTCCAGTGAAAACATAATAAATCTAAATTGTGAAACCTTAAACAGCGGCATTTATTTTATTGTTGTGAAAAGCCAGGGATATAGAGTGGCAGGGAAGTTTTGCGTTTTGGAATAGTTGAAATTTATTATTGAATTTTTTAATCAAATGTCCGGATTGAAATTATAAAAACTTGGATTTTCATTCTTTATAAAATATTAATTTTTAGTTTTCGTTGATTTGAATAACTAATAGTGATAAAAAGGAAAAAGCTATGCATGCAACATATCAGGTCAAAGCAGAGGAATTGAATTACGAATTGTTTCAATCTATCAAAGATACTTTCAAGGGAAAAGAAATTGAAATTTCAATCATAGATTATGACGAAACCGAGTACTTGCTCCGTTCTCCGAAGAATAAAGAAATTCTTTTACAACGAATAAAAGAGGTCGAAGAGGGAAAGGATTTGCTCACAGTTCCTATCGAAGAAATTGAAAAGATACTATGAGAAATTTAATATTTAAGAAGCAAGCATTTGAAGAGTTTCTTGAATGGGCAAATGTTGACAGAAAAAAACAAATTAAATTAGGGAAATTAATACTTGAAATCATTCGAAATCCTTTCGAGGGACTGGGCAAACCTGAACCATTTAAAGCTGATTTACAAGGTTATTGGTCAAGACATATAGATGATGAACACTGATTAGTTTATAAAGTTACCGAAACTTCCATAATTATTTTATCCTGCAAATATCATTATTAATCTTTATATGGAGAAATGAAAAATTTATTTTTGTAGTATAATTATTAACACGACAATCATATAAATAATAACATAAAAATCATAGTTTATACTATTTCGTAATCCCCCCCCCCAATATAATTTAGCATCAAACTAAATTCCTTTTTTAACATCTGGAGGAAATATGAAATTTAAGTTTATTACCCTGCTCTTAGTAATTTTTATAACAAGTGGGACTATGGAATTATTTTCACAAAATCCACCTTGTAAACCTTCTTATCAAGGTTTAACTTTTGAATATTTAAAGCCATCCGTTTATCCACCATTATATACCGACATGCCTTATGAAGTGATGATTGGATACATAGCGATGGATTCGATTTGTAAGAATATGATATTAGATTCAGTTGATAAATTTTTAAAACAACAGACTTTTAATGATACGATAAAATATTTGAAAAAAGTCATGTATGAAATGAATGATTATAATCCAATTCTTTTTGATGTTTCACAATTTAATCATGATACGAATTATAAAATTTTCGGTACTGATTTAGTAGAATATGTAAAAAAATCAATACATAGGACTCAATCAGTAGATACAAAATTTGATTATAATATCATATCGGCTGCATACATTGTTCATATAAAAGTAACATATACAAATCTAATATATAATAATTTGGCTAAGCTAGCCAAAAATCAAATCATTGTAACCGGGAAAATATTAGATTTAATTAAAGGACATTATATCCCAAATTGCAAATATACTGGTCCTTCCCCTATAAAAAGGGATGAAGAAAATAAAAGTTTAAAAAAATTACCAACTACACTTAATTTAATTGATAGCTGTATCCAATTTATTTATTGTTTGGAATGGACTCGGGGTAAGAATTATGAAGAGCCGTTTTGTACAAAACACATGGTTGATGAAAATGGATTACCTTTAATAAAACAAGATACAGAATATATCGTTTTCTTAAGGCCTATTTTAATTTGTGAAACTACTTCCAATTATTATTATTCTTTACGTCCCTTAGATCCTTATTCTGAAGTTTATACGATGTATCCAATTATTGATGGACTTGTTATTGATCCGGGAAATGATTTTGGGTTTGGAAGAGGATTATCCGTTGAGGAATTCAAAAATAAACTGAAATCAAGAATTAATATGATTCTTAATTTTTGATTGAGGTATACAATGAAATCACTAATAGTATTATTAATAGGTTTAATTAATTGTTTTATACTCCTAGCTCAAGACCCTAATCCATGCTATCATATAACACATTGTGACCCAGATAAAGTTTGGCCTTTCTATTTTTGTGAAGGTGGCGATGTTGTGATAAGATGCGTACATAATCCGAATACTGATAATCCTCCCTATAAGCCATTGAAAGCACCTGGCAGAGTATGTTTAATGTGGAATACACCTCTAATACCAGATATAGTAACAATGCCAACAAATAATGGATATGATGTGCCTGTTTATACAAACTCCGTATGGGACCCAACATGTGAGGATGCAAATAAAAATTGGGCATGCTTATGTATGTTCGATGTTCAGCCATGTTCTTGTTATGTTTTAATTGAATTTTCTGATGATGAAACTGATTTTAGTAATGCAACTACAAATTGTGCGTCAAGCTCATTTACTGTTAACACCGGCACTTGTGAAATTGATTGTAATAGTAATCCAATCATTTATATAAATAATACTGATAAATATACAGGAAGACAATCCGGCTGTCCTGGAACTGAAAAAAAAATTTTTCTACAGTAGACAAATTGTTAATCCTGAATGACTGGTGGATTTAAAATCTGGTTACTATGTTATAGATTTATTAGATATAATTGAACATGAATTAGGTCATTTATGGGGATTAGCTGATTTTTATGAAAAAGATCCTGCAACGGGTGATTATGTATCACGATGTCCGGGTGAAGAATATGGTGCATTAATGAGAGGAGTTAATGAACTATCAGATTTTAATAAATTGGGTATAGGTATTTGCAATGATGATGAATGTGTTTTCAAAATGATTTATTGTAAGCATAACCCGATTACATCTGTGCCAAAAGAAGAAAATAATGATTCAGCACAATCAACAAACTATCCTAATCCTTTTGTAAACTGGACAAATATTGAGTTCATTAATAATATAAATTCACAATTTGCTCAAATTAATATTTATAATAACTTAGGTTCTCTAATTGAAACAATAAATTATAATAACATTACAATTGGTAAAAATACAATCGTTTAATTGCTTCAAAATTTTCAAGAGGTATTTATTATTATAGAGTTAAAATCGGGGAAGAGGTTATATTAGGTAAAATGATAATAAGTGATTAAATATAATTTTGCTATTTTTCATCAATAGTTATAATATTGTAAGTGAGTTGATATTTTTATACAAAAAATTGATAAATTATTGTGAATAGCAAGGGCAGGCATTGAACCTGCCCCTGCATTATAATTTGAAATTAATACAGAATTCAGCATTCAAAATTCAGAATTCTATTCTCATTTCCACTCAGGAAAACGGTTTGGAGTCCAGGGGGAGCCGAGCCTGTCCATCTCTTTCTCGACATCCTTCAGTTCGACATTAACGATGTTTTTCAGCTTATTATAGACTACTGTAAACTCATCATTCGCTATTTTATATTGGTCTTTCGCTGTCTGTGTCGGAGTAGAAGATGTTCCCCATATTGCCCATACAATAGCATTTCCCCTGTCCATAATCGAAGGAGGCTGGTTTTCGTTTCTCTCGGAAATCGAAGGATTGCCGTACAAAGCATCGTTTATGTCGTTAAGCTCGAGTTCTATTTTTCTTGTCTTCTCGAGCAGTTCTTTCGGGGCTCCTTCGGTAGCAATCAGTGTAGTCTTTATGAGACTGACTTCTTTCTTGGTGTCGTTGAGTATGCCCGAGATTCCGTAAAATATTTTCTGGGAATTGGCAACTTTTTCCTGGAAGTCAACGAGTGCTTTCCTGTCGGGAGCGGGCAGTGTGGTGTTCTGCAAAACCTTGCATGTAAATTCAACCGGGTCTGTCAACTTAGTAATTACGCCATCTACGCTTTTTGATAAATATACTTTGTATTTCCCCGGCAGAACAGGCATTCCAGAATGTTTGTTCGGATTTGTCTTTTCATCCAGGGGATAAGGCGAGGGATAAGTCAAATCCCATGCAATTCTGTGAACTCCGGGTGTGGCAGGCTCTTTCAGTTCCCTGATGACAAACCCGCTCTCATCTGTAATCGTAAATATTAAATAAGGAGCTTCTTCGATGTCTTCTTGTGTTAGCTCAGCCATAGTCGGGTATTTATAAGCCTCTCCGGCTTTTTCGGCTTTCTTTTCTTCATCTTTCCTTATATCCTTTTTTGTTTTGATTGATTCTTTTAGATAATAAGTAAATATTGCACCGAATGGCGGATTGTCAGCCCTGTAAAATGATTCACCCAAGTCGTTTTTAGCCCTGGAATCGTCGAGGTTAAACAACAAAGCATCCTTTATCGGGAAAATGTAAGCATCTTTTTCAAGCGTATCTTTTGTAAGATTTCTCAGTGGAGTATAATCATCCAAAATATAAATTCCCCTGCCGAAAGTTCCGATTACGAGGTCGTTCTCACGTTTCTGGATTTGCAGGTCTCTGACTGCAATAGTTGGGAATCCTCCTTTTAGTTGTATCCATTTCTTGCCTCCGTCCACCGTGAAGAACAATCCAAATTCAGTGCCCACGAATAATAAATCAGGGTTTACATAATCTTCCGCTATCGTGTAAACCGCACCGTTCCCGGGCAGGTTGCCTGCAATTGATGTCCATGTTTTTCCTTTATCCGAGCTTTTCAGGAGATAAGGTATAAAATCATT
>DAHXMP010000032.1 GCA_027371665.1 Bacteroidota bacterium
TTTCTTTTGGCTTTCCGTTAACATCTATTATTGAAATAAAATAATAGCAAACTTTCTATTACTAAAAATATCCTTTTTTACAAAATCAGTCAAGTAACTAATTCTATCTTCACTATGTTATTTTATTATTTCAACAAAAATCGTAAAATTATTTAATTCAAACTAATTTTTTTGAGAATTACGCTACAATCAAATTATTATTTTATTGCTCCAAGCTTTTTATTTTTCTATTGCTTCATGAATATATCTAAAAAAATTTTTTTAAGTCATATAATTATTATCACAAACTTTGCCTAACGGTTACAACAAAATTTTTATGAAATAAAATTTAATAATTTTTTTAGCTTATATCTTTCAAAATTTTTATCTTATTGTTTTCAATTAAAATAAACTATAACCATAAATTTATTTTTGAAAAGTACCTGATAAAATTGACTAAAAAAAATCATAACTTTGTAGTTTATTTAATTTAAAAAATTAATTTTTACTATACAAACTTATTGAATAATGACTAAAGAATTTTCAAAAGCGTACGAACCAAAAAAAGCTGAAGATAAATGGTATATCAACTGGCGAAAAAACAATATATATGCTGCTTCGACTGAAACAAATAAACCGACTTACAGCATATTAATGCCACCACCCAACGTTACTGGTATTTTGCATTTTGGCCATGTCTTAAATATTACTTTACAAGACCTTTACATACGCTGGAAGAGGATGCAGGGATATGAAGTTTGCTGGTTTCCCGGTTATGACCATGCCGGTATCGCAACCCATGCAAAAGTCGAAGCGGAGCTAAGACAGGAAGGTTTGACAAGATATGATATCGGAAGAGAAAAATTCATGGAGAGGGTCTGGCAATGGAAAGAAAAATACGGTGGCATAATCTTAAAACAATTACGCTTTCTCGGAATTTCATGCGATTGGGACAGGACACTCTTTACTATGGATGAATCTGCTTCCAATGCCGTCAAAGAAACCTTTATCAGGCTTTTCGATGAAGGATTGATTTACAAAGGCAAAAGGATTATTAATTGGTCTCCGCTCTCCCAAACTGCTCTTTCGGATGAAGAAGTTAATTTCAAAGAAGTTAAAGAACACCTTTACACATTAAGATATAAATTTATTGACAGCAATGAATATCTTAAAGTAGCGACTGTAAGGCCTGAGACATTATTCGGGGATATTGCCGTTGCCGTCAATCCTCAAGATGAAAGATACAAACACCTGACGGGACAAAAAGTAATCGTTCCTGTCGTGGGCAGAGCCGTTCCGATAATAGCTGATGATTATGCAGACCCTGCATTCGGCACAGGATGTGTAAAAATAACGCCTGCACATGACCCGAACGACTTTGAAGTCGGATTAAGGCACAATCTTGAAGTTATTAGTACATTTAATTCTGACGGAACACTAAATGAATTAACAGGTGATTTTAAAGGCATCGAACGATTCAAAGCAAGAGAACTAATTCTTGAGAAGTTAAAAGAGCTGGATTTAATCGAAAAAATCGAGGATTACACTCATAATGTAGGTTATTCTTACCGGGGAAATGAACCTGTCGAACCGTTCTTGTCGGACCAATGGTTCGTAAGAATGAAGCCACTTGCAGAACAAGCTCTTAAGGTTGTTATGGACGGGCAGGTAAATTTTTATCCGAATCACTGGGTGAAAACCTACGAGCACTGGATGACAAATATAAGGGATTGGTGTATTTCGCGACAGCTTTGGTGGGGGCACAGGATTCCGGTTTATTACACCGATGATGGGAAATTCACTGCCGCTGTTTCTGAAGCCGAAGCCCGCAAAAAACTCGGTCTATCTGAAAACACTCCCTTGTTTCAGGATGAAGATGTTCTCGATACATGGTTCTCTTCATGGCTCTGGCCCATGACGACAATGAAATGGCTGCATGACGGAAAGTCTGAAAATACTGAAGAGATGGAAAAATTTCTTCCTACAGATTTACTTGTTACCGCTCCCGAAATCATTTTCTTCTGGGTGGCGAGAATGATTATGGCTACTTTAAAATTCAAAAATAAAATTCCGTTCAAAGATGTTTATTTCACGAGTATCATCCGCGACGGATTGGGAAGAAAATTATCAAAATCACTCGGAAACTCGCCAGACCCTTTAAATGTGATTGATAAATACGGAACCGATGCTGTTAGATTTTCGATTATATATCTTTCACCCCTTGGCCAGGATGTTATAATGGATGTTGATGTTGACAAGCAGGACATTCCATCAATGGAAATAGGCAGAAACTTTGCCAATAAAATCTGGAACGCAGGTAGATTTATTTTGATGAAAAGAGACCTGGCAGGCATAGCCGATGTTTGTCCTTCCGAAAAAGATAAAGTTCTGACGCCTGATGAATACAGCTTATCCGATAAATGGATTATTTCAAGATTTAATACATCAATTAAAAGTATTCATGACGCCCTCGATTCATACAAGGTGAATGATTATTCCAAAATCTTATATGATTTCATCTGGAGGGATTTCTGCGACTGGTACATTGAAATAATTAAAATCCAGCTTAACGGCGACTCGGATTATATTTATAAAAATGCTCTTATAAAATTTGTTATCAATTTATATAAAAATATCCTTTACATACTTCACCCGGTCATGCCGTTTATAACAGAGGAAATATGGCATTTGCTCGATGAACATCCCGATGACGAAAGCATCAGTTTTCAACCTTTTCCATTTTATAACGAAGAATCTGTTAATTTAAAACTTGAAGCCGATTTTGATTTTCTGCAATTAGTCGTCGAAGAAATAAGAAAGCTAAGGTCCCTTTTGAATCTACCTCAACAGCTGAAAATCAATGTTATTATTTCATGTCATAATTACGATACATTCGACATATTATCCAATGAAAAGGCAATAATAGAAACGCTGGCAAAATGTTCTGTCGTTAATGTCGGCTTGAACGCAGAAAAACCTGAAAACGTTGTCGCTTCAGTTATTAGGGAAACTGAAATATTTCTCCTGCTCGACGAAACTATTAATTTAGATAATGAACGGCAAAGATTAAAAAAAGAAGTCGAAAGATTAACCAGGAACATAGACAATTCTGAAAAGAAACTATCAAATGAAAAATTCATTGCTAATGCTCCTGATGAAATTATTTCGTATGAAAAAACGAAGCTCGAGAGTATGAAAGAATCATTGAAAAAGGTAGAATTAAATTTAGAAAGTTTAGGATAAAAATATGTTAAAAAATATATAAAAATTAATGCAATTATTGTCAGTCTGAGCGGAGACGATAACTGATTATCTAATCAATTTCATACTTCGACTACGCTCAGTATAACCCGAACAAAAAACATGTTCTTTTAAATTCTATGAATAAATCTTATATTTGGAAATTATAAATTTTTAAGGTTTGAAAACGATGAGTGTTCCACAGAATTTGTTATTACACGATATTCCTGATTATCACAAGCTGGACGTTTACATATCAAACGGCGGCTACGATATATACAGGAAAGCAATCAAAATGACTCCCGATGAAGTAACCAACGAGGTAAAAAAATCAGGGCTTAGGGGCAGAGGCGGAGCGGCATTCCCGACAGGACTGAAGTGGACATTCATGCCGAAAGGCAATGACAAACCTAAATACCTTGCCGTGAACGGAGACGAATCGGAACCCGGCTCATTTAAAGACAGGCAGATATTTGAACGCAATCCGCACCAGCTTATTGAAGGCATCCTTATTGCCGGATATGCAATGGGAATTAATGCCGCTTATATTTATATCAGGGGTGAATATCACAAATGGATTAAGTTGATGCAAAAAGCCCTCGACGATGCTTATGTAAAAGGATTTGTCGGGAAAAAAATGAAAGACACTTTCGGCAACAATTATTTTATTGACATATATATTCATAAAGGTGCAGGAGCATACATCTGCGGCGAAGAAACTTCACTGATGGTTTCGATTGGCGGCGACAGGGGCTATCCCCGCTATAAGCCTCCATTCCCCGCACAGCGAGGAATCTGGGACATGCCGACTACCGTTAATAATGTCGAAACAATCACTACAGTTCCTGCTATCATGAAAATCGGGGCTGATACTTATTCAAAAATCGGGACACCGGGACATCCGGGAACTTTATTATTCGGAGTAAGCGGGCATGTTAAGAAACCGGGAGTACATGAGCTTCCAACAGGTACCCTCCTCTCGGATATTATCTATAATTATTGCGGCGGTGTCAGGAACGATAAGAAAATAAAAGCCGTAATCCCCGGCGGTTCCTCGACGCCTCCCCTTCGCGGAGATGAAATCGAAGGCGTAAAGATGGACGAGGAGTCCCTAAAAGCTTTTGGTACACACATTGGCACCGGTGGAATAATTGTAATGGATGAAGACACAGATGTAGTCAAAGTAACCTTGAGAATCGCTCACTTCTATCATCATGAATCATGCGGGCAATGCACACCCTGCCGTGAAGGATGCGGATGGATGGAAAACATTTTAAAGAGAGTCGCCGCTGGAGAAGCCACTTCTCACGATTTGGATATGCTCATTACGGTTGCAAATAATATCGAAGGCAACACGATTTGTGCTTTAGGCGATGCCGCTGCATGGCCCGTCAGAGGCTTTGTTACAAAATTCCGTGAGGATTTTGAAAAAGCAGTCAAAGAAAAAAGAACATATATACCTCCTAACATAGTCCATGGCAGGAGAAACACTTCTGAAGAGCTAACGACAATAGCAAGCTGATTATTTGGTTATTATCAATCCGTTTTCTTTTTTCAGTTGCGGGGAATAAGTAATTTTTCCGTCTTGAGCCACGACAAAATATTTCAGGCTCTTTGCAAGTTTTGTTTTTCCAAATTTTTTTATTCCCGTTAAAAAAATATATTTGTCGAGAACTGTGCCTTCTTCCGTATTATTGAAAATCACAGTTACACTTCTTGATAATCTTCCGGGTATTCCGGTAGATGGCAAAAGAATGTGATGATATCTTACTCCCTTAACGATGATAAACCGTTCGTAGTCTCCGCTTGTAGCTACGCATGTGTTGGTACATTTGAAGCTTGCAATAACTTCCCCTTTTTTTCTCGGATGTTCAATACCGATAACCCAATCTTCACCTTTACTGTTTTTTCCGGAGACGCATAAATCGCCCCCCGCATCGAGCATAAAATCGTTTATACCGTTCTTTCTTAATATTTCGCAGGCTCTGTCAACCGCATAACCTTTGGCAATACCACCCAAATCAAGCATCATCCCTTTCTTTTGAAGAAATACAGTCGTGTCCTTGTCTTTTAATATTATGTTTTTATAACTAACTAAAGGAAGCAACGATTTAATCTTCGATTGTGCAGGAACTATTACTTCCCTGTCTGAACTGAATCCCCACAAATCAGTCAGGGAGCCAATAGTTATATCAAATAATCCGTCATACTTTTTTGAATAATTAATCGCTCTTTTAATAATCGAGAAAGTCTCCCAAGTTACTTTAGTGCTTCTGATGCCGCTGTTCATGTTGATTTGCCTGATAATACTGCTGTAGCCATACATACTGTAAAGACTGTCTATCCTTTCTATTTCTTTAAATGCAAAGTAAAGTGCTTCTTTGCCTTTGTTTGCATTTTTACAAATGGCTTGAGCTACAATCTCGGTTCCCATGAGGCTTTTATTGACATTAACTTCAAACGACGGGCTTTCTGCAGAATCTTTCTGAGTGTATAAAGAATTAAAATTCAGAAAAGAAATAAAAATTATTATGTATCTCTTAAAAAGTGATTGCATCATATTTTTCAGGCCCGTAACCATCAATTGAAATTCTGATTTTATTCGGTATGCAAATCAGATTCTGATTCGCTTTATTAATTGCTCCGGCTTTTTCACAGGTTTTATGACGGCAGGAGCTATGTTCAACACGAACTGATTTATCATTAATGGAGTAATACAACTCGCCTTTATCTGACAATATATGCAAATCGTTTTTTTGAACATTTATATCGTGCCTGTCAATAAGTATGTTGTTTTTATAAACATTAATATACCGGGGCTGAATTGATGAATTTGCAGATGAAATACAAATTAATTCAGGTTCATTGACATTCCCTGTTATACCGAAATCTTTATTTAAATTTCTCAAAAAAGCCGATAATTTGTCATCGGAAATTTTGTAATTGAACAACCTGTTATTTTTAATCAACACAATATCGCCCATGTATTTTCCTGTTAATTGAGATATTACGATTCTCGTACTATAAGGATAAATCTTCGGCAAAGCTTCGGATATTCTTTCGAGCACTTTGCCTGACTTATCGGTTAATATCTCCAAATCAAGTGTAAAGGGTACGTCATATTTTTTCACATAATCAGTTCCCCTGGAAAACAACTTATTCATTGCAAAAAGTCCGGCTGAAACTGCTGCTGTACTTTTTAAAAAATTTCTCCTGTTCATCTTAACCTCTCAATTAAACAAATACCTGAAACCAATGCTTAAAAGATAAGAATATAAAATATTAAATCTCGAAAACCAGTCAGGCGAGTCGGTTCTCCTGATATAAAACTGAAATCTCGCAGACATTTCAGCTTTGTCGTCATTAATCATTGGAAGCAAATCGCCATTCATCGTCAAATTTAATTCAATTTCATTTGAAAAAACACCGTTCAACTTCGGGTCAACAGTCATGTATGGTTCTTCGACTGAATAAATATCTTTAAAAAAGAAAGCTTTTGTCTGAAAATAGACACGGTCGCTGAGCCCTAAAATAATTTGATTATTGTGAAACAAACGTTGATATTTTCCGGATAAAGTGTGGGATTTTACATTCCAGTCGTCCGTGTAATACCTGTACCCCAACTCGAGTGAAGATAAATCGCTTAGCCTGTAAATCCCTCTGATACCCGCTGCTCCCCTGTTCCTCGTGCTCGGTTCTATCGTTTCATAAAGCCTGACAAAATTGCTGTCAACATTGTAAATAGTAACAACCTGGTATGGGTCAGAAAGGAAGCCGTTCAGATAGCTGTAGAAAAGCTCCATCTGGGCAATGAAACCTGTTCCGAGAATTTGTGTCAATGTTAACGATGACGATAAGGCATTTTTCTTGGCTGTCCATATACGAGTTTGAGGAAAATTTTTATCCCAGCTTTTCACGATTCCGAGTTGCAGGATTGTATTCTTCTTAGCAAACGGAACCGCCAGTGAACCTGTAATTGTTTCGGAGGAATAATCATGTTCTATACTGTATAGATTATTAAGAGCTAATGATACATCTCCAAACATCTGTGTCAATCCAAGCCCGAACTCACCGCGAAATTCGTCGGGTGTGTTATCTGCCCCGCCTGCCGTTCTCTTTGATGCCGATGTATATGCATCTATTCCCTGTTTTATATTCTCAAACGAATAAACGCTGTCGAAATGACATTTCATGGAAGCGGCAGTTATGACATCTGTCAGAATCCTTCCGCTCAGGCTCGTCGTATTGCTTACCGCTTTCTGAACCGAAACTTCCGGATAAATGACATTTACACCGAAATTATCGAAATAACTGTTAATATTTACCTGGAGCTCGTCCTGCGGCAATTCCTGAGCCAAAGCCGCAGTTGTAATTCCGGAAATTATTACAATAAATAAAACTAAATAATTTTTAAAACTATTTTTCAATTATTATCAAAATCTATTTTTAATACACCTTCGTTCAGAAATTCAATATTAATATTTTAAAAAATCATTATCCGCAGCCGCAGCCTCCGCTTTGGCTCCCGGTTGCCCCTGCAGAACCTTCGCGGAACTCAATATGATGAATCTCGATACCCTTTTCAATCGGATTCTTATCGAGTATCATTATCGGGCTCGATAATCCTTCACGCTCCCAGGGTTCTACTGTAGTGCATCCCGCAGCGAACAATAGCAGGAGTAATAAAAAAATGAACTTTAATATGATTTTTTTCGCCATCTCTTATCTTTCAATATCATCTAATCTGTCTAATCTTACTAAATATTTAAAGTATCAGTTGCTGATGCCTCAAAACAAAACTAATCCTTTAACAAATCATTTAGCTCTTTCTGATAACTTGCTTTGTACGAATCGGTAAATCCATTATGAATATACCTGATGATTCCTTTCTTGTCAATAAAAAAAGTACTCGGCATTGTTTCCAACTGATACAAGGGTGGAATTTTCGATTTTTCGTCGAAAATAACAGGGAAACTTGGCTTATTATCTAATTTATTTATAAACTTCTCTGCATCTGATATTTTCTTGTCAATGTTAACAGCGAGAATCACATAATTTGTGTCCCTGATTTTGTTCTGTATATCTATTAAAAATGGAAATTCATGCTGGCAGGGACCGCACCAGCTTGCCCAAAAATCAAGTATGACAACCTTGCCCCTGTAATTTTCAAGTTTAATAGCCTGCCCGTCCTTAGACATACCGGTAAACAAAGGAGCAGATACGCCTTCCTTAATATCTCCCGCTCTCATTACTGATACAAAAAAGAAAAATAAAATTATCTTTATAATATTGTTCACTTTTTCTCCCTTATTTAACTTTATAATATAACAAATTTAATATAGAACATACCTGCTATTCAAAATATATCAATGATACGATGAATCAATCTGACTCCATAATCTGCTGTGGCACTCATAGCAAGAGGGAGCTGTTGTCCACACACCATTAACCTGCGATAATCCGCCTCTCAAATCGCTGTGATGGCACTTGGCACTGGCACAATTCGATTCACCCGAGACATGGTCATAAGAATAAGGGTCCCTTTCACCCGGTTTATGCAGGGCATTGCCGAGTAATCTCGTGTGGTCTGCAGGTACGGGTTTCTTAGTTTCTGTTGGAAATACCCCATTACAGCCCATCAATAAAAAAAGAATTATTATGTAAAAAATGATTCGGCTTTTCATTTGCCAAAATCCCCCCGAATTTCCAATTTTTTAAATATACAATTTCAAACATTTTTTAAATTAAAATATTTAACGGATATAAACGATTTTTAGGTTAAGCTATTTATTATTTTTGCAGCAAAAAATATTTTTTTCATAA
>DAHXMP010000071.1 GCA_027371665.1 Bacteroidota bacterium
ATATCTGTAACAGTCCCATCCTGAGACTTTACTTCGACAATACCCCTTGATTTAATAAAACCTGTTCCTTTAACGGTACTAACTTTATATTTTTTAAAGAGAAAACCAACGCCATTTGACATCCTTTGAGAGACGTCCCTGCTTCTTGAAATAACTTTAGGAAAATTTATGCTGTAATCCTTAATATCAAAACCAAATTCAGAGGATTTACCGATAAAATTTTTATATTCTGCACTCTTAAGCAAAGCTTTTGTCGGTATACATCCCCAATTTAGACAAACACCTCCGAGGTTTTCCTTTTCAACACAAATTGTATTCAAACCAAGCTGGGAAGCCTTTATAGCTGCTACATATCCACCAGGTCCTGAACCGATAACAACTAAGTCACAATTAATTTTATTCATTATTTTTCCCCGATTATTGTTCTAAATATTATTTACAAACTTAATTAAAACGAATTTTAAAATCACTCCATATATAATCACTCTGAAATTACATTAACTTAAAAAATTTCCAACATATTTTCAATTATACAGCATCACTATCAAAAGACTTTTTTAACATCCTTCCCAAAAAATAATCGCCCGTTTCCGATAACAAGATACCAATAATCAACATGGTCCCGCCAATCATTTCGATTGAAGTCATTATTTCTTTCATGAAAAAAAATGCCAGCAACGAGGCTATTATCGGTTCAAGTGAAAATATTAAAGCCGCCTTGACAGGTGTTGTGTATCTCTGAACACTTGTATGAATCACTGTCAGAAAAAATGATGCAATGATTCCGTTAAACGCCAGCGATATTAAAAGATTATAATTTATTATCAAATAAGTGTGCGCACTCTCAAATAATAAGAAATAAATTACTGCCACTGGTAGCGCTGTTATAAATTGCATCATTACTATTTGAGAGGTTTCTACAAATGATGTCCTGCCTTTTGTAAAAACATTCATATATGTAATGTAAAGTGCCCATAAAATTGTCGAGAACAATGTTAATGCATCACCTAAATTTATATTTTTGAAGTCCGGATTTGTAAAAATCCACAAACCGATAAATACAATCACAACACCTGTAATCTGCCATAATCCGATTTTCCTTCTCTCGACAATCCAGTATGTGATTGGTGTTAATACAACAGAGACACCTGTTATAAAAGCAGATTTTGATATAGTAGTAAATTTTAGGCCTATGGTTTGTAACAAAAATCCCCCACTGAAAAACATACCAAGTACAAAACCGCTTAAAATAACATGCCTGCTCATACCCTTAAGGTTTTTCCCAAAAACGATAAGGCATATAATCAGTGCAATCGTGTATCTTAAAATAACATACAGTGCAGGAGAAGTCAGCTGCAATCCGATTTTAGTGAAAAGAAATGTTCCTCCCCAAATAAAAGTCATCAGCAAAAGATATAACTCTGCTTTATAGGCTTTCAATCTTTACCCCGGAAAATAAAATCATTATTGACGGATTTAAAAGATATAGATTATTTATTCAAGTGCCTTGATGGAGCAGTATTTGTATCGGGTTTAATACTATTTTTCTGTATTTCCTTTTTTTTCAGTTCCTGTTTAAGTTTTGCCTCTTTATATTTTTGTTCCTTGATTTGTTTATCCCTACGAAGCTTATTGTAATCAACAGATACTATCAGTTTGACACCAGGCCTGATGATACCTCTTGCTCTCAGTGTATCCTCGGCATGAATGTATCTTTGCTTATTCCTTAGACTTCCCCTGCATGCTTCGGGAATCTGGCAAATCGGTATCAATGCTTCTTCGACAGCCATAGGATTATCAGGAAGTTCGATAATGCTGTCTTTGTTAGATTTTAACTCCAGCCAGGGGCCTCCTGTTCTGCGTGCAAAATCAAAATGGTCAACAATAATTACCGGTGTTCCCGATAAGGGTATCTTTTTCCCGTTTGCAAATTTCTTATAACCTTCCCCCCAATAAAAAAGCCACTTTGCATCGTCGAGGAACTGCCGGCAACATGAGTGGGATACCGGTCTGCCGGGCATCATAAATTGGTGAAAAGCATTACCCGCCTCAATTTGAAAATTAAAATTATATGGCATGACCCACTCGCTGTCTAAGGAAGAACGGTGTTCCAGTTCTTTCCATTCCAATGCATATCTTCCCGGATACGTTTGTGTGCTTTCCTTTCCCGTGTTTGATGCAGCGAATCTAACCAGATGTCCGTATTCATAACATGCGTATGCCTGCATCCTATTCGATACCATTATTATTTTCTTTATATTCTTAGCACCGGGATAATACTGCGGAAAACACGAATAAGCAAGCATATTTTCAATTATTGTATCCGGAACGATTATTTTTTGATTTTTCCAGAAATACCTTAGTTCTTTTCTATTCAAGGTTGCAAGAATTTTCAGCCTTGGAAAACTCGAATTTTTGTCTTTTATTTTATCAAATATTCTTGCTAAGGTTGCCCCATCCTTTAACAAAACATGTGAATAAGTGATTTTGGGAAATTTATCGTGCTCAGCGATTTCTCTTGCATTTTCAGCCTTTTTGATCGAATCAAGCTGTGCTTGTGTGTATTCATCAGGTACGACATTTTCTTCTTCCTTTTTACAGCTAATCGTAATAAGAAAAAGAATAATTGTTAAACTCGTTAGTACTGCTCTATAATATTTTATATTTATTTTTATCACG
>DAHXMP010000043.1 GCA_027371665.1 Bacteroidota bacterium
ATAAAATTCGCAAATATGTTAATAAAATTATTATAAGTAACGCATGAAATTGTTTTACGAAAATTACGGATTTTTATTTACTTTTTGTATAGAGACTTGTCCTGCTTTGTTGGATTTATTCGGTATAAAATAAATGATTCCGTCTTCAATCTTGGCATTAACCTTAGATTTTACTTTTTTCTAAAAAATACAAATTGCAGATATTAATATCTATCGCTGTAAATAAACACTTTCCTATCTGTTTTTCAGGTTCTTAATAAGAGTTTCATAAGCTGACTTAACTGATGGGTCTGTAACCAAATAATTCTCGATTGTCTGGCACGAATGAAGAACCGTTGAGTGGTCTCGGTTGCTGAAATTCGAGCCTATACTCTTGAGCGATAGCTGAGTCATTTGCTTGGCAAGATAAATCGCCATTTGCCTTGCCAGGGCAATTTCATGCTTCCTCGACTTCGATTCAAGAATCTCTACCGGTTGTTTATAAAAATCGGCTACGAGTTTCTTTATTTCAGTTATCGTAACCGGCTTTGGTTCTTTCTTGGACAATCCTTTCACGACTTCCTGAGCAAGCTCGATGTTCAATTCCCTGTTATCGAGCGAATATCTCACAATCAAATTAGTCAATGCTCCTTCCAACTCCCGAATGCTGTTAGTAACATTTTTTGCAATATACTCGATGATATCATTCGGAAGCTCGAAACCTTCATTCTGGCTTTTCCTCTGTAGTATTGCCATTCTCATCTCCAAATCAGGAGGTTGAATATCAACAATCAGTCCCCAATGATATCTCGAGACAAGCCTGTCGTCAACATCCTTCAAATCACGCGGCGGCTTGTCGCTCGTCAGTATTACCTGCTTCCCATCCTGGTGCAATGCGTTGAAAGTATGGAAGAAATTATCCTGTGTCTTCTCTTTCCCGCTGAAAAACTGGATATCGTCTACTATGAGGACATCAATACTTCTGTAAAGATTGATAAACTCGTTCACTGTATTATTTTGAATTGCATTGATGAATTCCATCGTAAAGCGTTCGCTTGTTATATAGAGAACTCTTGCATTACGGTTTTTCTGAACAATACTGTTTCCGATTGCCTGTACGAGGTGAGTTTTTCCCAAACCTGTATCGCCGTATATAACCAGGGGTTTGAATCTTGTTTTACCGGGTTTCTGGCTTACTGCATGGGCAGCCGCAAATGCGAGCTGATTGCTCTCGCCTTTTACAAAATTATCAAAAGAATAATAAGTATTCAGGTTTGTTATAAACAAGCTTCTGTCCCCTGGCACTCCTGACCGGGATTCATTTTGAACAGGATGTGGAGGATACCTGAAAGCAGGAACCTTTATAGTTCTTTCCTCGAGTGTATCATTACTGTCAACGACAATCTGGTATTGTAGCCTGGCATCTTCGCCTATTACCTGGGATATTGTTTTTTGCAGAAGGGAATAAAATTGCTCCTCAATCCATTCACAAAAAAACTGGCTCGGAACTTTTACGGTCAACTGATTATTAGACCAGTACAGTGCCTTTATCGGTTCAAACCATGTGTTAAATACATGCGGTGTAACATTGTCTCTTATTATTTCAAGGCATTTTGTCCAGTAAGCAACTGCCGTCTTGTCTGGCTTTAGAGTACCTTTTAATCCCTGTTCTGTTGTATTTGTTGTCTGTTGTTCCGTAAATAATGAAAGAGTATCAAATTGCGTATTCTCGGACAAATCGGCTCCTTTTAGTTTAAATTGTTATTAAAAATAAATTCTTATTAAGACAAATACTCTTTAATGTTTTTTATAATAAAAAACCCTTTAACTACATCTTTCAATGCTTAACAAAAAAACATCCATTCATGGAGTATTTTTTGTAAATAGTTTATATATTGGAAATTTATATTTAAAATTATGCTTGCTTAATCAACATAACTCTTTAAAATTGGCTTTGAATCTCTACTTTCGCAACCCAACTGAGTCGAAAATGTAATTTTTTTTTTTAACACACAAGAATAAAATTTTCGTTTTTAAAAATTTTTTTCTTGGAAAATTCAACCATTATAAATTTCAATGACTTATTTTTTATGCCAAAATTGCCAAAATATTTTAAAAATATTAATTGTTTATAACATGTAATTAAATAATAAACTTATAATGATATTAAAAAACAGGCATGTCTTTTATTAATCTTATCTTACCCTTATTGGTATTGAAATTGTTATATGTCTTAAGAACCGCTTCAGCACTTATTTTTAACAAAATTTATGAATTCTTTGTTAATTTAAAAAAATCTTCATATCTTTAATATTAGTCAAATTTAATTCTGTCCCAATTAATAATTCTTATCTCTGTTTCCTTCGTTTGAAACCTCTTAAAATCAATAATTCATTATTTACGTCAATATATCTGCAGTTATTATTTTTATCTGTAATCGAAAAACCGGAGTGTTTTTGTGAGAAAGAATATTTACCTGATAATCATCCTTATGATATGTGAACTACTCTCACAATTCACTGCTTTTGCTCAATGGAAAAAAGTTACCACTATCCCTCCGCCTTATGATAATGGACCAAACCAGGGAGGTTACTATTTGGAAGTTATGTTCCTGCCTTCGAACCCCAAACTCGGCTGGACATGTGGTTTTAACGGCTACGTATTAAGAACCGTCGATGGGGGCAACACATGGCATGGAACAGTCGTTCAACCGGGCTTGCAGCTCGAAAGTATAAATTTCCTCGATTCACTTAATGGCTATACGTCAGGGTATCCAAAAGAATTCGGCAACGAAGGCAGGATATTCAAATCTACTGATGGAGGTGTTACATGGTTTAATGTCACTCCACCTGATCCCGGCTATATATTATGGGGTAATTATTTCCTTACTCCAAATATTGGTGTTGTTATCGGTGGTGGATGTGGTAACGTTGAAAAATTCTACCACACATCCGACGGAGGTGCATCCTGGTCCCTTTTTGAAGGAAACGATAATTCTGGAATGACAGATGCCATCCTGTTTTCTCCTAACGGGCTGGGTTATGCCGTAAGCAGCGGCAGACTCTGGAGAACATCAGACGGGGGCTTAACATGGAGCATTATGTCTGTTACAGGCGGGGAAGACTGGCAGGAAGAAATTACAATTTCAGGAAATACATTTCTTTTACCTTATGCTACCGGTTGCGGTGGCGAAATGAATGACGGAGGACTTCGCATCTCTACTGACGGGGGAATTAATTGGAAGCAATTTCGTACTGGTCACACAATGTTCGGCGCCTTTTTGCTCGACTCTAAAAGAGGATGGGGCGTCGGTACCTCGAAGGCTATTTATTATACTTCCGATGCCGGTAAAACATGGGAACTGAGAAACTGCGGAATTCAGAACAACGACTCGCTCGACGATGTCTATTTTATTAATGACACAACCGGCTGGGTTGTCGGGAATGGAATTTATAAATATGTAAATTTGGATACTTTGCATCCAAGTATAACTGCTTATGCGACTACTAAATGTGAAGGCGATAGTGTTATTCTTACAGCAAATGAAAATTACAACTATTATAATTGGTCAACCGGTGAAACCACTAAATCAATCACTGTCAGAAAAAGCGGGAAGTATTGGGTTAATGTTTCAAACTCGGAATGCGACACTTCCAAATCTAATGAGATTCAGATTAATTTTAATCCTGCTCCATCGCCAGGTATTATCCCTTCAGATACTCTTGTCTGCCAGGGTGATTCCGTAACACTAACATTAGACAAGCCTTATCCTGTAATCCAGTGGTCAAACGGAGAAACATCTCAATCAATACATGTGTTTTCAGACAGCACATATTCAGTCATCGTTACTGATACTAACGGATGCACCGGTACAGCCAGCATTCATATAACCGTGATTCCTAATCCAAAGCCTTTTATAACAAAATACTCTCATATGGTGTCATGTATCGGTGATACTGTTTTTTTGGAAACAAGTCCGGATTTTTCAAGTTATACCTGGTATGAAGCAAATAAAAATCAGCTTATTAATACAGGGAGTAATAAAATATCCGTTGTATCAAACGGGGACTATTATCTTATCGTTAGCAATAAATATGGATGCACAGGTACTTCCGACACAATGAAAATCGTGTTTGTACCTGACTCAAACAGGTTATCCCTTGAAATATTATCAAGTGGCCCAGGCTATCTTACTTTCGACTCTGTTAGTTTAACGACAATGCTTTGTAAAAGATTGAGAATAAAAAACGTGGGTTCCGACCCGGAAATAATCAATAATCTTATTCTTGCAAGGAACATCGAGTTCTCATTGCCCCAATCCCAGTTCCCGATTACAATTCTTCCTTCGGAGAGTGCAGATGTCGAAATTTGCTATAATCCATCGGCAATTGGTGAACAATACGACACTCTTCAAATATCCGACCATTGTACACCCCATGAAGTGCCATTAGTTGGAATTGGTGCCCCGAATATTTATAACGGGAACAGCAATTGTTCAATTCCCGTACGACTGCAGTCAACAGACCTGATTGGCTATTTCTTCAATGTATCTGCTCCCATACCCAATCCGGCACAATCAATTGTGTCTTTAAAATTTGAAAGGTATGTGCCTTCAGGTGAATCTCAGGTTGAAACTGGAAAACTTTTTAATTCACTTGGGATACAGGTTTCAGCAGGCTATGAAAAATTAACTCAGAGCGGCTGTAATGATAAGGGCACTTATAATATTGGGAATTTTACCTTCGACATAAATTATCTGCCGGACGGCTTATATTATGCCATAATATATTCTAAAAACAATAAATTTATCTATCCTGTTATTATCAGTAGATAATTCTTAATTTTTATATCCAAATCGAAAAATTTCATATCTCGTTTTGATACTTACTTCATTTTGAATTCAAAATTTTGATATAAGATTAATCTCTTGTAATAAAATAAGTTGTCAATTGTAACAACACATTCATAACATAATCATTCTCAAAAATCCTACTAAAGTTTAAAATCACCTAATTATGTTTTTCGTCAATACAAATGCAGTAAGATTTTTTTTAATAGCAACATATTAGAAGTTGTCGGTTTTTTGAGAAAGTTAATACTAATATTAATATCTATTCTATGTGTACTTATCCAGCAAAAGGATGTATATGCACAATGGAAAAAGCTGAAAAACCTTTCTGCTCCCTATAACGGGGGCTATTATCTTGACATTCATTTTCTTCCTTCCAACCCCAAACTTGGCTGGGCATGCGGCTATGACGGATATGTACTGAGAACTGTAGACGGAGGCAATACCTGGCGTGGAACAATAGTTCAACCCCACTTTCAGCTCGAAAGTATCCTTTTTCTTGATTCATTGAATGGTTACACATCCGGCGACCCGATGGATTATGTCAATCCGGGAAAAATTTTCAAGTCTACCGATGGTGGTGTTACGTGGCGGGATGTTTCACCACCACAGGTATCATCTTATCTGTGGGCTAATTTTTTTATTACTCCCGATATTGGTGTGGTTGTCGGCGCTGGTTGCTTAGAAAACCAGCAATTTTTTCATACATCCGATGGCGGAGCTTCATGGAGCCTATTTACTGGTTCTGAAAATAATTCCGGTTTAACCGATGTTACCCTTACTTCCCCCTATGGCTTGGGTTGGGCGACAAGCAGCGGCAAGTTATGGCGAACACTCGATGGGGGAATGACCTGGTCGGTTTACTCAACTACAGGAAATAATGACTGGCACGATGATTTTTCTATAAGTGGTAATTCTTTCCTGTTGCCCTATTCCGTTGGATGCAGCGGTGGAGGCGGCTTAAATGGCAATGATGGTGGTTTACGAATCTCAACTGACGATGGAATGACTTGGAGAGATTTTCATTGCGGCCATTCTATGTTCGGAACATTTCTTATGGACGAGAAAAGAGGCTGGGGCTGCGGCTGGGACAGAGCAATTTACTATACATCCGATGCCGGAAAAACCTGGGTGCTGAGAAACTGCGGTATCGAAAATAACGACTCACTCGACGATATGTGGTTTATTAACGATACCACCGGCTTCGTTGTCGGGAGAGGTATTTATAAATATTTCCCTCTCGATACGCTTCATCCAAATATTATTGCTTCCGCCACCTCGAAATGCGAAGGCGACAGTGTCATTCTCACTCCCGATAAAAATTATAATTATTATAACTGGTCAACGGACGAAACCTCCCGTTCTATTATCGTTAAAAAGAGCGGTACTTATTGGGTAAAAGTATCAAACACTCAATGTGACACCTCAATGTCAAATCAGGTTCAGATTAATTTCAATCCTGCTCCGAAACCTTTAATCATAGCCTCCGATACCCTGATATGTTCCGGGGATTCAGTCAAATTATCTTTGAACAATCTGTACCCTGTCGTTCAGTGGTCAACAGGGGAAATGTCCCAGTCAATAACAGTCAAATCAGACAATATATATTCGGTAACGGTTACAGACACGAACGGCTGTACGGGCACGGACAGTTTGCATATAACTGTTATTCCCATTCCAAAGCCGTTTATCACAAAATTCTCACACGCTGTTTCCTGCATGGGTGATACCATATTTCTCCAGACAGCATCGGGTTATTCGAGCTATCAATGGTACGATGCTAACACGAATCAGCTCGTTAATTCTGGAAACGATAAAATTACTGTAGTTGCTAACGGAGATTATTATTTAAAAGTGAGTAATCAATTTGGATGCACGGGCACTTCCGATACGATGAAAATCGTTTTTGTACCCGACTCGAACAGGCTCGCCATAGAAATACTGTCGAATGTGCCGGGAATACTTTCCTTCGATTCGGTACATCTTTTAACAATGTTCTGCAAAAGGCTGAGAATAAGGAATGTGGGTCCCGACCCGGAAATAATCAACAATGTAAATCTCGCAAGAAATATAGAATTCTCTTTGCCTCAGTCACAATTCCCAATTACTATTCTTCCTTCAGACAGTTTCGACCTGGAAATATGTTATCAGCCATCGGCTCTCGGCGAGCAGAGCGACACTCTCGAAATATCGGACCATTGCACACCACATGAAATTCCTTTAATCGGGACAGGGTCCCCGAATATTTATGCGGGGAACAGCAACTGCTCGGTACCTGTAATGTTACAGTCAACAGGATTACTTGGATATTTCTTTAATGTTTCAGTGCCAATGCCGAATCCTGCACAGACAATTGTATCTCTGCCGTTTGAAAGATTCATACCGTCAGGAGAATCATCGGTTGAATCCGTTAAATTATATAATTCCATCGGCAGCCTCGTCTCGGCAGGATTAGAAAATATAAAACAAAGCCGAGCCGACACAAAGGGAACTTACGAACTCGGTGAATTTTCATTCGACGTAAAAAACCTGCCGGACGGCTTATATTATGCCATCATAAATTCAAAAAACAATAAATTCATCTATCCTGTGATTGTCAGCAAATAATTTTCTGTTATTAAAATTTTTTTATCTTGATTTTAATTTCAATTTTCTGTTTAAATTTGCATGGGTTTTATCAATTATTTCTTGTGATATAAATCAATCATAATCCAAGGCCAAAATTTATGGTCTTGTTTTATCATTACTGTAAAAATTAAATATATTAACGAAAGGCAAATCTTATGGATAAACCATCACCCACTCAAATATGGCTTGCACAATTCAGGGCTAATTTCCTGATTCTTGCAGTTCTCCTTGTTGCTATTGGATTAGCTTTATCATATAAGCATCTTCTCGAAGTTAATGGACATTTCAACTGGCTCAGTGCCATTCTTCTGCTAATCGGTTCTGTATCGGCTCATTCATCTGTTAACCTGTTCAATGAATATTCCGATTTCAAAACAAAAATAGATTTCAACACGCTAAGGAATCCCTTCAGCGGTGGAAGTGGAATGCTTCCCGGTGGAAATACCAAACCCGGCAATGTCCTTTTTGCAGCTATTCTAACACTTATTATTTCTGCAGCTATCGGAGTGTATTTCTCCTTCGTCTCACACTGGTCAATTGCATTGACAATAATAATCGGAGGATTTGCTATTGTATTCTATACTGAATTTCTTGCTAAAGTACTTCTTGGTGAGTTCTTCGCAGGCTTTGCACTAGGTTCTCTTGTTGTAATGGGTGTTTATATAGCCATGACTGCACATCCTCAGATGACTCTGGCCGATTTGCTTCCCAATGAAGTTTGGCTTCTTTCGATTCCTCCTGGCATACTTACATCACTGCTCCTGTTTATTAACGAATTTCCCGATATGGAAGCAGACAAAGCAGGTGGAAGACATCATCTCGTCATCCGGTTCGGCAGAAAAGTTTCGGGATATTTATATGCCTTGGGACTTGTCGCCGTTTATCTTATTGTTATCCTTCTGCCGATTTTCCATATTTCATCATATTGGACATATTTAGCTTTGCTGACCTTGCCGATTGCTGTTAAAGTCAGTTCTACTGCAATTAAAGACTATGACAACATGGAAAAAATTATTCCTGCTCTCGGCCAAAATGTCTTAATCGTACTTGGAACAGACTTACTTATCGCTTCGGCTGTAATGCTTCAGCTAATCTGAGATGACATTGACAAAATACTTAATCATAGGAAGCAAGGGCCAGCTAGGGATAGAATTTATTAAGATTCTTGCCGGGAACCAAAGTATAGTCATCGGTGTTGATATTGATGAACTCGATATCTGCAACATGGATTCAGTTTTTAATTTTTTTAAGAAAACCAAGCCTGAAATTGTTATTAATTGTGCCGCTTTTAATCTTGTTGACAAAGCGGAAGAAAATCCGGAAGTCGCTTTCAAAGTCAATGCGGAAGCTGTCGAAAATTTAGCACTTGCTTCCTCTGAAACTAAATCCATCCTCGTGCATTACAGCAGTGATTACGTATTCGATGGTAAAAAAAAGGATTTATATATTGAAAGCGACAAGGCTAACCCTATTAACAAATACGGGGAAAGCAAGTATTTAGGCGAGCAGTTGCTTTTTAAAAATTACGACAGATCCCTGATTTTCCGCCTGAGCTGGGTGTTTGGTAACGGCACTCAGAATTTTATTTATAAATTCTTAGAATGGGGAAAAAAATCAGGGACTTTAAACATTGCATCTGATGAAATTTCCGTACCTACTTCCACCTTAACAGTAGTTGATGTTACCCTTTCTGCTCTTCAGAAAGAATTGACCGGTTTATATCATTTGACAAATACGGGCTATATATCGAGATATGGTTGGGCAAAATTTATTTCGGATGAACTCGGCTTGAAATTGAATATTAATCCAGTATCAAAGGATTCATTCAATCTGAAAGCTATAAGGCCCGAATTTTCTGCTATGTCTAATGAAAAAATTTCCTTAGAACTCGGAATTACAATTCCCTCATGGCAGGATGCTGTTAGAAAATTCTCAAAAGGTTTTCACGATTAGTTTTTTTTACACTGTTGTCATTCTATATCTCCTTTTAATGGTAGGATTCATAATATTCAATAACCAATAAATTCCATAACTTCATTAGTTCATCTTAAATTATGAAATCAAGACATTGTTTTGATTATAAAATCGCCATAATTCTTTCACACAAACAAAAAATTTAATAAGAATATTAAGTTCATAATAATCTTCAATGCTTACAAACTGAGTTTAATTACTTAGCAATTTATTCCGTAGTTTTTCCGTAGCGATGCCCTTTTTCTGATATATTATTTTTGTAATTGAATTTTAATTTTCTATCAACTGGAAAATTGACATAAAAAATTTTATTCATGAGCTTTAATTGTTTTTCTAATTAATTATTTTTTAACGTATTTATTAGGAGTTTATTATGAAAAATTTTTATCTTTCAATCGTAGCAATTTTAATTGCATTTGCACTGTTTTCATGTAGTGATTCTGATTTAACTTCAAATTACGATTCTGATAATGCTGCAATAACCAACCCGAAAGGGGGCAATATCACATCTATAGCCAATCCGGTTATTGCATATATATCATCAGTTCAATCCGGAAGCGGAAAGAATAAAGCAGTTTACCAAACAATTGGTGTGATGGATACTACCGGATTGAACCAAACAAATGTTTACACAGCAAGCACAACATCGGAGTTGGATAGGTATCCTACCTGGTCACCTGATGGAATTTCGCTCTCATGGATAAAGCGTATAAATGGGTATTCCGGACCTTCTGAAATTGTTGCTGCAGATATTTCAGTCAATTCAAACGGAGTACCTGTCGCTGGGAACTATCGAACAATAGCAAAGGTACCGTATGAATCCCCGAACTATTTTTGGATTTCAAATCAGGCATGGTGCTCACTCGCCTCAACCGGAAAAGTTGCATTTGTTGTTACTTACGGGACCGGCACCTCTGGTTGGACCTATCTATATACTGTATCAACATCAGGTGGTGCATGGGATATGCTCTCATCCATCTATGACCCCATAGGCACAGGAGGCGAATATTATATGAACCTCTGCTGGAGTCCGGACGATTCCAAAATTGCTATTCTGCTCCACAGCAGCAGTCGCGGGAACAAAATCCTTATATACGATAATCAGACACGAACATTCACTGACTCAATACCAACGCCACCCGGAATATTGGGATTCGGTCCTCTCGACTGGTCACGCAACGGAATGAATTCCCTCGCCTTCACAGCAAACTCATCAGGAGGGAGTTATATCTACTATGTGACACCACCGACAAACGGAACAATACCTACAACAAATGGTGTTAGCGGGAGCTTCCCATCATGGTCGCCAAACAATAGCAGTCTTCTTTTTAAAGCTTTCCCCTCAAGCGGAGGTATAAAAGGAGGCCTAAAGAAGATGATACCATTTACCACTAATGTTACAACAATATCCAGTTCCTTCACCGGATTTAGCCTTAATTGGAAAAAATAGACAATTGTTTTAATGTTTAGTTTCTGTGAATAAGATAGGTTGATTTGCTTTAAAGTTCAAGTCTGCCAGAGAAACACTCTGGCAGGTACTTAAGGTTTTATACAGCACTTATATTAAGTCTAAATGAAAATCTGTTATACTGAGCGGAGTAGAAGTATGACTACTATGGTCTAATCAGTCTTCGACTACGCTCAGACTGACATAATGTGTTGTTTACAATTAGACTTAATATAAATTATAAATTATTGTTTAGGTTTTATTCTTAAATTTGATTAATTCATTTTAAAATTATTGTTTTTCTTTTTTTAATTATTATTTAAAGGAAAAAAAATGAAAACAGTACCAAGACTCACATTCTTACCTTTGATTTTTATAATATTTATTGCAAATGTTTTACTACTGATTGCTCAAAAGCAGGGGCAAACCCGTATTGACTCCCTCCTTAATGAATTGCCAAAAACAAAGGAGGATACTAATAAAGTGAATCTGCTTAATTCTCTTTCTTATGAATATTACCGTATCAGTCCTGATAAAGGAATATTATATGGTGAGCAGGGCATGCAACTTGCGGAAAAGCTAAACTGGAAAAAAGGATTCGCAAACTCTTTAAATAATCTGGGAAATTGCTATTATTATAAATCAAATTATCAAAAAGCACTCGAAAATTGGTTAAAATCTTTAAAAATCTCTGAGGAGTTGGCTAATAAAACAGGAATTGCTACTACTTTAGGCAATATCGGGAATGTTTATTTTAGTCAGTCCGATTACCCCAAGTCATTGGAATATTATTTTAAAGCTTTAAAAATGGTAAAGGAATCAGGTGATAAAAAAAGAATTGCAATTAATTTGGGAAACATCGGGAATGTTTATAAAAATCAATCTAATTATTCAAAGGCATTGGAATATTTTTTAAAAGCATTAAAAATCCATGAGGAATTGGGTAATAAAAGCGGTATTGCTACAAATTTAGGAAATGTTGGGAATGTTTATGAGGCACAATCTAATTACTCAAAGTCATTGGAATATTATTTAAGGGCATTAAAAATCCATGAAGAATTGGGTAATAAAAGTGGTATAGCAAGGGATTTTGGAGATATCGGGATTATTTATAAGACACAATCTAATTACCCAAAAGCATTGGAATATTTTTTTTAGAACTTTGAAAATCCATGAGGAATTGGGTAATAAAAGCGGTATTGCCGGGACTTTAGGAAATATCGGAGTTATTTATCAGCGTCAATCCGATTACACAAAGTCACTGGAATACTTATTAAAAGCTTTAAAATTGTCAGAGGAATTAGGTAGTAAAAGTCAGATTACTGCGATTTTAGGGAGTATCGGGAATGTTTATGATTCACAATCAGATTTCAAAAAGGCATTAGAATATTTCATCAAAGCTTTGAAATTGTCAGAGGAACTGGGTGATAAAAGAGGTATTGCAGCTGAATTAGGGAACATTGGAAATATTTATAGAAAACAATCCGATTTCCCCAAAGCATCGGAATATTATTTTAATGCATTAAAAATCAATGAGGAATTAGGTAATAAAAGCGGAATAGCAATTAATATAGGAAATATAGGCCTTGTATATTTTGAACAATTCGATTATTCAAAGGCGTTGGAATATTTATTCAGGGCTTTGAAAATGTCAGAGGAATTGGGTAATAAAAGCGAAATTGCAAGGAATTTGGCAATTATTGGAGGTATTTATTTAGAGAAAAATGACTTACCTAAAGCTTTAGAATATGAATTCAAAGCATTAAAAATAGCAGAAGAAATTGGTGACAGAATGAGCCAATTTACTACCTTCAGCGTTATCGGGAATATTTATGAAAATAAACTCGATTTCACAAAAGTTACTGAATACTATAAGAAGGCAATGAATATTAAAAATGATATCAGTGATAGCCATGCAGAATCTGATATATTGGGAAGTATCGGATGTTTGTACTACAATATGGCTACTGATACAACTCAAAGCAATAAGCCAAATAAAATAAATAAAAAATTATATTTTCAGAAAGCTATTGAAAATCTTGAAGCATGTGTAAAAATCCACTATGAAATGGGAATAAGACATAGTGAAATGCATTTTCTTAAATACCTGGTAGATTCTTATGAAGGAATTGACAATTATAAAAAGGCATTCGAAAATATTAAGAGATACGATACTTTGAAGGATTCAATTTTTAATTTTGAAAAGTCAAAAGAAATTGCTAACCTCGAGGCAAATTACAAAGTAGAAAAGAAAGAAAAAGAAAATAAAATCCTAAACTTAGAAATAGACAAACAGACCGGCTACAGGAATTTTTTAATCATCATTTCCTTGCTTGTAATTTTGTTGGCACTTGTTATTTATAGCCGTTACTTGCACAAAAAGAAAACAGGTAAAATCCTGGAAGAGAAAAATATAAAATTGAATGATGCAAATATTGAAATTGAAAGAGCATATAAAGAAAAAATTCAGCTCCAGCAGGAGACACATGAAAAAGAATCACAAATAATGAATCTCAAAAATGAACTCCTGGAAAAAGAATTGGAACAAAAACAAAAGGAATTAACTATTCTGGCAATCAATTTGGTAGATAAAAACGAGTACCTTGTAAAATTAAAAGAGCAGGCGGAATCTATCGGAAAAGCAAAAACAGATGAGGTTTATCCTTTTGTTAGAAGCATCATCAGGTCAATAAACCTCAATGTTAAAAGCGAAGAATCATGGAAAATCTTTGAAACACAGTTTAAAGCCATTCATCGCGGTTTTATGGAATACATCGCTTCTAAGTACTTTGATTTGACTGTAACCGAACTGAAAGTTTGTGCTTTGCTAAAAATTAATTTATCTTCGAAGGAAATATCATCTTTATTGAATCTAAGCATAAGGACCGTCGAGGATCATCGCTTAAATATAAGAAAGAAACTCGCGATCGATAAGGATACAAACCTTAATCAATTTATTGCAACTTTGCAGTATATAACTTAGAAAATAATTTTTTCCTTTTATAAAAATAACTAAAAGCCTTAATTATCCGCTGGTCTTCCTGTATCTCCAGGTTGATAGCAATATTAGCACTGTGGCAAATCCCAGCAGAATAAAGAACTGCCGTAGAACATCCTTAAATCCCGAACCTTTGAGCAGCACACGTCTCATGATTTCCACGAAATGAGCAATCGGGTCGAACATCGCTATAACCTTTGCCCATTGAGGCATGCTGTCAATCGGCGTAAACAGCCCGCTCAACAGGATAAACAACACCATGAAAAACCATGACAGAAACATTGCCTGCTGCTGCGTTTCCGTTAAAGTAGAAATCAATAGCCCGACAGACTGCACTACCAGCAAATAAATCGAAGCTAAAAAGAAAATCAAAAACAGGTTGCCGAGTATCGGTATATCGAATATCAGTTTGCTCAGCAGCAAGCCAAGAGCAAGCTCGAAATTCGCTATAAACCAGAAGGGCAGGAGCTTCCCGACTATGAAATGCCTCTTCCTGATTGGAGTAACGTTCAACTGCTCAATTGTGCCGATTTCACGCTCCCTGACTATGTTCATGCTTGAAAGGAACATGCCGATTACCGTAACGAGAAACACCAAAATCCCGGGCACCATGTAAAATTTGTAGTTCAGTTCCGGGTTGTACCAGTATCTTTCTACCGGGTTAATCGAACTGAACTGCCCTCTTTTCAGGTTGTAATGAAAATCGGACAAAATATCTTTATTGAATCCTAATGTAACGGCAGTCGCATAAGATTGTATCAGAGCCGCCGCCGCTCCGTCCTCTGCATTTATGACAAACTGGACTTTTGCTTTACCCTCATTAATCAAATCCTTTTCAAAATCCTTTGGTATATCGAGGAGCATTCTCGCTTTGTTTTCAGCCAGTTTCTCTTTTGCAATTTTATCCGAGTAGTCCGCTTCGACAAACCTGAAATATTTCGACGACGTGAATTTATTTATAAGCTCCCTCGAAAACGAGGAATTATCCCGGTTATTCACAATAAGATTTACGTTTTTGATTTCAAACGTTGCGGCATGAACGAGAATAATCAACTGGAACAGGGGCAGCAAAAACATAATAGGGAGCATCTGCCTGTTCCTGAAAATCTGCAAAAATTCCTTCTGCAATATGAAATAAATCGTTCTCAAAATAAATTAACCAAATAATTTAACCATCCGGTTAATTCAAAAATATGTAAAAATTCTTTTTGAACAAAAGAATAATTAATAGATGTTTCAATACTTCTTCATCAATTCCCTGGTGATGACGATTTGCTGGATTTCGGAGGTGCCTTCGTAGATTTCGGTAACTTTGGCATCCCTCATCATACGCTCGACATGGTATTCCCTGACGTAGCCGTAGCCGCCGTGAACCTGCAAGGCTTCCCTCGTAACCTCGTTTGCAACTGCCGAAGCATAAAGCTTGGCTTCTGCCGATGCCAGCACAAAGTTCTGTCCGGTATCTTTCAGATATGCCGCCTTGTGGACGAGAAGCCTTGCCGCATCAATTTTTGCGGACATCTGGGCAAGCTTTTGCTGAATCATCTGGTGTTCGATTATCGGTTTGCCGAATGCCTGTCTTTCCTTAGCGTATTTGATGGATAATTCTAATGCACCCTGTGCGATGCCTACAGCCTGAGCGGCTATGCCAATACGCCCGCCGTTGAGGGCTTCCATTGCGATATTAAAACCGCTGCCCGCCCCGCCAATTAACTGCGTGTCAGGAATCTTAACGTTTTCCAGGCTGACCGTGGTTGTGTCGCTTGCTCTCATGCCCATTTTGTCTTCGGGCTTCCCGGGCTCGAATCCGGGTGTACCTTTTTCGATGATAAAGCAGTCTATACCTTTGTGTCGGAGGGCTTTGTTGGTCTGTGCAAAAACTAAGTAAAAATCGGCATTTTTGCCTGTGGAGACCCAGTTTTTCATACCGTTAAGTACCCATGAATCGCCTTGTTTTTCGGCTGTCGTGTTTTGTCGTGTAGCGTCGGAACCTGCTTCGGGCTCGCTCAGGCAGAACACACCGATTGCTTTTCCTTCTGCGAGCGGCTTCAGGAATTTTTCCTTCTGCCCGTCAGAAGCGTAATGAGTCAGAATCCAGTTTACGAGCGAGTTCTGAACGGAAAGAACGATTGTAACCGCCGGCTCGACTTTGGCAATCTCCTCGATAGCGAGAACGTAACTAACCGTATCGAGGCCGCTGCCTCCCCATTCGGGAGAAACCATCATACCGAGAAAGCCCAGCTCGCCAAGCTTAGTCAGTATTTCACGGGGAAATTCGGCATTTTTGTCTCTCTCGATTACACCGGGTAAAATCTCTTCTTCGGCAAATTTTCTTGCTGTTTCTTTAATCTGAAGCTGAATTTCATCATAATCTAATGAAAACATAACACACTCTTTATAATTTATTTTTCTTGTAAAGCAGAATTTAATAATTCTAAGGACAAAAATTTAAAATTTTAAATTTCCAATTTTCAATAAATTATCAATTATTAAATAATCAATTTCTAATGTTTATTAAATTCATCAATTATTCTATAAAATCAATTATTTGTTTGAAATAATGAAATAATTTTTCAATTTATCAGTTATATACACAATAAATAAAATTTGTTTTATAAAATAAATTGAAAACAAATTAATTTCAAATTAAAGAAATTTTTGCTTTTTAATAAATTTTCATTGATACTATTAAAGCTAAAATGAGGAATAAATATATGAAATTCGCACTTTCTGTCTTAATGATTTTTGTATTAGCTGTTTTTTCCGCCTGCGGACAGCCAAAATTAAAAATTCAAGGCAACGGAACATATGACTGGGGAAATGTGAAGGAAATAGATTCACCGCTTCATGCAAAAGTTAAATTATACAGCATCGGAACAGATTCGCTGAGAATTACAACCGTTAAACCTACATGCGGCTGTACAACCGCACCTCTCGATAAAAATGTTCTTGCACCCGGCGATTCGGCAACCCTTGACATTACTCTTAATATAAAAGGTGCAATAGGCAATTTGCACAAAACAATCAGGATTGAATGTAATGACCCGAATCAAAAAGAAACTTACCTGCATCTGAGGGCTGATGTCAATGTGCCAATAGCATTTTATCCCAGCAGGTATATCGCTTTCGGACAGATGTATGTTGGACAGGAAGCCAAAAGGTCAATAAAAATGATTAATAAAACAAGCCAGAGAATATTAATCAAAAACGTCAAAATGGAACCATCCAACATAAAAGTTAACCTGCAGGATGACGATGTTCTGCCGCCAAACGGAGAAATAGAAATCGTCGCAACCGTAACACCGGACAGGGCGGGTACATTCAGTTGCAGGCTTAGCTTCAAGACGAATCACCCGGATATGCCGGAAGTTGAATTAACAGGCTGGGGAACTATTGACAATCCCAAACCTGCTAATGCTGGGAATAACACTCCACCGAAAAAATAATATCAGACGCTGATAACTTTCTGTCTTTCGGTTTGCATTTTGTCATAATCGGCAAGAAATTGTTCCAGGCCTGCATCCGTAAGTGGATGTTTCAGGGATTGCATGATTACTTTATACGGAACAGTTGCTATGTCGGCACCGGCTTTAGCCGCTTCGATTATATGGATGGGATGCCTTATAGAAGCCGCAATGATTCTGGAATCATAATCCTGAACGTCCCAGATTTCGCATATATCATTCAACACTTCGGTACTGTTGTTCGATATATCGTCGAGACGCCCCATAAATACGGATACATAAGTTGCACCTGCATTGTTTGCTGCGATAGCCTGAGTAGCACTGAATACCAGGGTAACGTTAGTTGGAATATTTTGCTTGTTTAATTCTCTGACAGCGGTTAATCCTTCGGCAATCATAGGTATTTTTATCGTTGCTTCGGGGAACCATTTGACAATTTCCTCAGCTTCTTTTAACATCCCCTTAGTATTGGTCGAAATCACTTCGACTGAAAGATGCCCTCCGATTAGTTTATGTATTTCCAAAATTCTCTGCTTGACATCCATCGAGGAATCCTCTTTGCCGAGAAGTGAGGGATTGGTAGTAACGCCTGCAATAAAGCCGAGAGTTGCCGCATGTCTTATATGTTCGATATTTGCACTGTCAACATAGATTTCCATAATAAAGCTCCGAATAAAGTTATAGAATGCAAAATGATTTTTTTCAAAAATAAAACAAAGGTTTGAATAAATAAAAATTTACAAATGTCTCATGATTTGGAATTAATTATGACATTCCGTAACCGATTAGAAATTTATAAACTATTTAATTGAAAATTATATAATACTTTTATTCACTTATTTCAGGCGGTTTCAGGTACTTAATTATGTTAATCAGTGATTTAACCGATGAGGCTAATTCAACTTCTGTGCCGTTGTTTTCAATCACGAAATCGGCCAGTCCCTTTTTCTCATCTCTCGACATTTGCATTTCTATCCTCATTCTGACTTCTTCCGGAGACATTCCTGTTTTTTCGGATACTCTTTCGACAGAATATTCCTCATCCGCATCAACAACAATAATGTAATCAAAGCCTTCTTCGAGTCCGGCTTCAAAAATGAGTGCACTCTCGATGAAAACAAACGGTTCACCTGCTTCCTCCAGCCTCTTGACTTCTTCAATCATAAAATCAATTACGGGGGGATGAACGATTGAATTGAGTTTTTCCAGGTTCCTTTTACTATTTTTATCAGTACCGAATACCATGCTTGACAAAAAAGGCGAGTTAAGGCTTCCGTCCGGAAGGTAAACTTCACCACCGAATACTTCGATGATTTTCTTCATCACTTCCAAGTTGTCGGTCATCAATTCTTTAGCCTTATCGTCGGTAGAGATGACTATGAATCCATTATCTGCAATGATTTTTGCGACAGTTGTTTTACCGGAACCAATTCCCCCGGTAATTCCAATGACCAACGTATGATTCTTATTAGTTTCCATGGTTATACTGTTGTAATTTGATAATCTTTATTTAGATTAATAAGTGAAAACCTTAAGTGGTCTTTCCATTCACCATTAATATAAAGAAATTTTTCTGCAATCCCTTCTTGTTTGAAACCGAGCTTTTTTAATAATTTAATTGAAGGTGCATTTGACGGCAGTGTTTCAACCTCAATTCTGTGAAGGCGAAGTTCATTGAAGATATAATCAATAAATACTTTTAATGCTTCTTCCATAAATCCTTTACCGGTTTCCAAATTATCAAGTTTAAATCCCAGGTTGCATGATTGGGATTCTCCCCTGATAACATTACTTATTGAAACATCTCCAATAATTTTTTCATATAATAAATCTTCCCTTTTGAAAATACAGAATCGTAATCCCCTGTCCTCTATCATTAATTCAAATTCAGTCCACAATCTTTCATCCTGATATTCCCTTGTAAAGAACTTCTCATTAAAAGCAGGCATGGAAAGCTGAAAAAAATCCCGGTTGTCCCCGTAATATTTCAGTAATCTCATAGAAAATGTCGGGTCAGGCACTTTCAGGACAAGCCTTTCGCTAACGAGCTCAATTTCATTTAAAGGGTCAATTTTCATATTTTGGATTTTGAAATTTCATGATTATTTTTGGATAACCTGATAATATTTCATAATTTTGTAGTCTTGAAAAAAAACCATAGGCCCCATCGACTAACGGTTAGGTCACCAGCCTTTCACGCTGGTAATAGCGGTTCAAATCCGCTTGGGGTCACAAAAGCAGCCGTTTAATAACGGCTTTTTTTATGGATAGAACCTGATCCCTAAACCTGTATCCACACCTGTACCGAAAGCGGGAGAAATACCAAGCAAAACACCTACTTCAAGAAATATCTCAAGGGGAGTTCTCCTGGGTATAATATTAACACCAAAAATTCCTCTCACACCAATTCCTGCACCGCCACCTTCGCGGTAATAAAAATCTTCATGGTCATGCCCGTACCAATAACTGTGGCCTTCACCAATACCGACAACCCCGCCCGGACCTGCATATAATTTAACAACATTCGAACGGAAAGCATCGAAGTGCCATAGATAATCAACATTTATTCTCACATTTCCAAAATATGAGTTCCCAACATCGAACACGAATGCATTCTCCCTGCTTGTCCAGTACTTAAGAGTTGCACCTGTCGGGTCCCCGAACATTATACCAAATCCGAAATTCCTCCCCATTGGACCCTGAGAATAAACTGCTGAAACTGAAATTAGTAATAATACTAAATATTTTATGATATTTGCTTTTTTCATTAAGTCCCCCTTACTGCGTAAAATTTTAAATAATTACCTGCAATCGAATCATTAAATTTTTTATTGTTTAAATTTCAAAAAATCATTTATCAAATTTTAATTCCCCTATAATGTGATAGTTTCACCGAAAGACATTACCCTGCAATTTTTCCCGATTTGGGTAACCTTGGTTTTGAATTCCTCAGGGTCAGCTTTTATAACCGGAAAAGTATTATAATGCATGGGTATTGCAAGTGCAGGATTGACAAATTCTACTGCCTTAACCGCATCGTCAATCCCCATAGTGAAATTATCGCCTATAGGTAAAAGCATAGCATCGATTTTATCAAGTTCACCGATAAGTTTCATATCGAGAAATAAACCGGTATCCCCGGTATGGTAAACTTTCTTCCCACCCATAGTAATAACAACTCCCGCAGGCTGACCCATACATAAACCGTCATTTGTTGATGAACCGTGATGGGCAATGGTAAATTTCAACCTCCCGAACGGGAAATTATATCCTCCTCCTATATGCATATTATGAGCATTTACCCCCTGACCTGAAACATAATTTGCAAGTTCATTCACGGCAATTATCAAACCTTTATTCGCTTTAGCAATAGCAATACCGTCACCCAAATGGTCTGAGTGAGCATGTGTTAATACGATATATTTCGATTTTATATCTCCTGTTTTAACAGGGCTGTTAGGATTTCCACTTATAAAAGGGTCAATTACAACCTGCTCATTTCCGTCATCGAGGATAAACGATGAATGGCTAAGATATGTAAGTTTAAGCATAACAAACCTCCACAATTTTTATCTTTAAAACAAATTTATTTTTTTGCGGTAATTAATGCCGTCCCAAAGTCTGTATCAATTCTTTCGATTTTTTCAAACCATGCTTCTTTCAACATAATCCAGTAATCCGATTCGGTATGAACATCACCTCCAATAGAACTAATGAGAAGTTCGATTGAAAGCAATGCGTTATATTCGGGTTTTATTCTATCGTCATTAATGAGATAATCATGAATCATTATTCTCCCGCCCGGTTTCAAAGAATCATAAATTTTATTGCATAATTTAATATTATCCCAGATTGAAACATGCTGCATAGCAAATGAAATGAATACAAAGTCATATCCTCTTCCAATGTCATCAGTTCTGAAATCTCCTCCTAAAAGCTTTATCTTACCCGAAAATCCTTCGAACTTTAAATTTTCTTCGGTGAATTTCAAAATATTTGGATAGTCAAATAAATAAGCGTCAATGTCCGGTTTTACATTCAAAAATTCAATCGTGTAATTTCCCAAACCGCCGGCGAGGTCGAGTAATTTATTCACTTTAGCTAAATCAACCAACTTGACAACATCATGCGCAAGCATCGAAGAACGCCATGAGATAGCCTCGATAAAAGATTTAATTTTATCGCCGCCCATATCTTTTATGTCAACTATGTTTGAAGGCTTACCTGTCTTAACTATTCCCGTCAGGTCTCCCCATAAATTCCACAAATAATTCTGGTATTTGAATAAACCTATATATTCAGGCTTGGTTTTATCAAAAAATCTCAAAGACAATCTTGAATTTGAAAACTCATTTTTACCTTTATCGAGTATTCCAATTGCAACTAGTGCATTCAGAAGTCTTTCTGTGGCTCTGACATCTGTATCGAGTTGGGAAGCTATTTCAGCTGCAGATTTGCTTCTCGCCCCAATAACAGAAAATAAATCAAGTTCACAAGCGGTAAGCAATACCCTGCTCTTTTCAAATGCCAATGCCAGGTCAAGTACAGTCTGAATCGAAGAATTATCTCTTTGCATCGGTTTCCATGTTCTCATATTTTCTCCGTTTTAACGATAGGTTAAGTTTAAATTGCCTTTGAATCTTCAATATTGAAACATCAAAGATTTTTTATACTTTATTAAATCCAACTCATACGGAAATTACAAATTTTTTTAATAATTATAATAATGAATTTGTTTGAACATTGATAATAAGGAAAAAAAACTTTTCAGCAGCTTATGATTGTTTGAAATTATTACCTCGGATTAGCATTTGATTATAAATATCAGTTAAGGGTAAAAATACAAAATTCTGTTTAAAGAACAACTTTAAACAGAATTCTGATTAAAATATTATAAATTTTTTTTATTCGGACTTTTTCCTGATTTTCATCTCAACTTTTTCTTTTGGCATTGTGCCGTCAGTCGGTACATTAACAATCCTGTCGACGACATCCATCCCGGATATCACCTTTCCGAAAACAGAATATTTCCCGTCAAGATATGATGCGGGAGCCACACAAATAAAAAATTGCGACGTCGCACTGTTCGGGTCTGCAGCCCTTGCCGCAGATAATGTCCCCCTTTCGTGCGGAACACTGCTGAATTCAGCGGGCACTCTCGTTTGTGAAGGGTCGCCCATACCCCATGTTGACCTTGGCTTGTCTTTTGAATTTGGGTCACCGCCTTGTATCATGAAGCCTGGAATTACGCGGTGAAATGCGGTTCCATCGTAAAATTTAATAGCTACAAGACTATCGAAATTGTGACAGTGTTTTGGAGCTACATCAGGCAAAAGTTCAACGACAATATCCCCAAAATTTGTATTGCCCTGCTTCACGCTGATAATATACTCCGGATTTTTCCTGGATTTTTCCATACTCTCCTTTTTGATTTTTTTCATAGCACTTGAATAATTGAAAGATAAGGCAAATATAAATAAAGCTAGAATTGATAAACGCAAAAACATTTTCATTATAAATCCTCCGGGTAAAAAAAAATTACTTCATTTAGACTGATTTTATTT
>DAHXMP010000108.1 GCA_027371665.1 Bacteroidota bacterium
CAGGACTTGTTGTAAGCTCATTTAATTTTACCCGGTATTGCATTTAATATTGAAATGAAAAATGTTTATGGATAAAAAAATTTTCGACTTTCCAATATGGTTTTGTGAGTCTATATAACATTCCGACAAAACTAACCACAACTATTCACTGTTCACTATTCCCTATTCACTCTAACACTCACCTCACCCACACCAGCTTCTTAGTCAATGCCTTGTCCGTGGCGGTGAAACGAAGAAGGTATATCCTGCTTGGTTGATTGGACAAATCAAATACAAACTGCCCCCAGCCTTCCGCATTTTGAATCTGTCTTATTATTTTCCCAACCACACTGCAAAGCGTGACAGATTGTACATCTATATTAGAAATTTTTGTGATAATAAAAATACTGCCGAACTGCTGTGTCAGGAAATAATTGTCTGCTTCATCATATGCTGGAGTTTGATTTCCATTGTTGTCCGAGTAGTCTTCAAGAACCGCTTTAGAGATTTGCTCGTCATAATAAAGTTTGTGAGTGTATTTTTGAATGGCAGGGTCATAAATTAAAATGACGAAATTCTTTTCTTCAAAACTGCCTTGTATAAGAGTGGCTGTTTCTTTCTGATTTATGTTAGCAGATGAATTGATTACTAAAAAATATGCAAGTGCCTGGGGATTACACCCGTCATAATATATGGCATCAAATATATTATCATTATTTAAATCAAAAAAAAATAATTTCAGTTCCATATTACAATTTTCATTCGGATTATTGAGCGTTATCTTCAATGTAGGTTTGGAATAACCGAATGATAAGCTTATTATAAAAACTAAAAAAATCAAAATACTTTTTTTCATAATATCACCTGAGCAATCTATCTGAGAATTACAAATGGCCGTGAATCGGCACTGTGCTTTCCTTGGACAACAATGAAATACATCCCGTTCCTGAGAGAAGATAAATTTAGATTGATAACATTATTTTCATTGCCAATTTTTGAAATCCTTGTCAAATCAGTCACTTCTTCTCCTAATGAATTGAATATCTTCAGACTAATAATATTGTTTAATTCTTCATTCAAACGAATAAAGCATTGACCGGATGCTGGATTGGGAAATATGTCTTTGATTATTCTGTTTTCTTTGTTGTTTATTAGTTCTAAAACATCCGTAACAGGCTGTGTGAAAAACATAGACCAAGACCATTCACTCGTAGTATCATTCCTTCTCGACCTCAATCTAAACACATAATAGCTGTCAGGTAGTAATTCGACATGATATGTTGTATCCTTATAATTCGTTTCGCCTGCAACATTAATAACTGTATACGGGTCCTGGTAATAATCTAAGTTTAAATCATATCCGTCAACTTTTTCGAGTGTTGTCCATTTTATCGTTAATGAAGTAGGATAAAGAATACCTGAATATGGCTCAGGTTCAAGTATTATTGGCAAATTTAAAGCATTTTCATCGTGTATTGTTTTTAAAAAACCAGCTAAATAATCTTCGTTCCATTCACTCGATATTGAATCATTATACGCTCTTATTTTAAACCTATAATACATGTTATATTCGAGCGTGTCAAGTGTTAATGTTGTATCTGAAACAACGGTATCTGCAATATCTACATAATTAAAGTAAAAAGAATCCCTGCTGCATTTTGATGTTATTAATTCATAATTGTTTGCACCATCAATTTTATCCCACTCAAGTTTAACTCCATAAACAGGAACTGTATTCATAAATGCTTTATTATTTATAGTTGGCGCTTTTAATATTTTATTGATTGTACGTTTAATAATTTCATGATTTGGAATGGATGCATAAGCCGCATCTAATGATGGATATATAACATAATATATATTATGGGTTGTAAAATTAAAAGGTTGAAATTCTCTAAACCAATTTTCTCCTCCGTCAGTAGTATATAATATTAAACCGTTATCTCCAACTACAATACCGTTGTTTTTATCGTAAAAATCGAAATCATTAAATTTACCAAAAATTGCACTGGGTTCGATATATTTTTGATGAGTCCATGTCAGTCCTCCGTCCTTAGTATGATATATCAATGAATCCATGCTCCCAGCCGCACCTATAGCCCAACCTGTATTTTTATCAATAAATTTTATTTTTTCAATGTTTTTTGGAATTACAGTTGATTTTGTCCAATTCGTACCTCCATCTTCAGTTGTATAAATATATCCTTTGTTTAATGGGCTCCCCTGATAATAATATTCACGTAAAAGTATAATGAAATCATTTTTAGAAACACATTCTATTTGTTGAATTAAATCATTTTTGGTTTCAATTGGCAAAGCTATTGCTTTCCATGTTTGCCAACCGTCATTAGTAATCAGGAGAGATTTAATAATTGAATCTCGGCCTAAAGTATATATTACAACTCCATAATTTTCATCTAACATTGAAATTGACAATATAGAAGAATTTGAATCAAATTCGATTCTCGTCCATGTTTTTCCTGAATCATTTGATTTAATCATTAATCCAGGTTTTGATGTATTATTACGAACTTTTCCCGTCATAATAATATTTTTTAAAGATGGATAAACTATTGAATACAACCAATCATTTGTATTGGAATCAATAAAAATTGTATTCCAGCTATTTCCTCCATCATTCGTTGTTTTTATAATAGTGTGGTTAATACTATCATTTGTCATTAGAACAATATGATTCTTATCTGCATAATTTATATTCCCATACATATTGCTGTCCACAACTTCCCATTGATAACGAAGCTGTGCTGACAAAATATGTGTACAGGATATTAGAATGAAAAATATAAATAGAAAAATGTGATGTTTTAAGAAATTGAACATGGAAACTCCGAAAATTTAATAATTTTTATTAATTTTTATAGAATGTCCATCCCTTTTAAAGGATGGACTGTTAAAATTGAAAAACCGATATAAAAAATACTTAAGCATTTATAAATTTATTTCAATCAAATAAATATCTATTCATCTGTACAAATAGTGAAGCATCCTTTGCCTTGGTTAAGCGGGCATAATGATACATTATAATGTGTCGGCGGCAATGTATAAAGATTACCATTATTATCCATACATAATTGATAAAACACTTGGCAACATCCCGGTTGTTCACAAGGTATTAAATCAGAACAACCATCGGGATTAACCGTTCCCCAATGCCAGCAGGATGCAACATAAAAATCATAAAAATTATTGTCACCGCATCCGGGTCTGTGTGGTAAACATTCCGACCCACAAGGTCCATTCGCAGGTATATGAAGAAGAATATAATCCATTATTGCATCAAAAAGTTGATGTTCATTACCCTGATAATAAATTCTGCAATCTAAAGGAATAGATTCTATAGGTGAATTAATCGCAAAAGTACAATAATAAATTCCTGAAGCTTTTTTTAAGCATCTTTGATAAGTGCACTCTACAGTAAAATCATCCCCACAATCCAAATGTATAGTTTGGGGACAATTTACCGGTGGGTCACATAAATAATATTCAGGATTAGGGTTGCAAATTAATACACCCTGCCCAAAAGAACTGAACTGAATCAATATTAATGAAACAATTAATAATATCAATGTTTTCATAATTTTTTCCTTTCAAATTTTACTTTTCTAAAAGTAAAGCATATTTTTGAAATACTGCTTGTACGACATTCAGTTATTATTCAAGCAGTTGTTCGTGGGCTAACGAGGAAGCCCCTCGTTAGTCCTTTTATATTTTTTATATGCTCAGGCAAATACATTGCAGCATTGCGTCTATCCGATATAAATTTGAATTTTTATGTTTTCTTTATTACCATCCAAATCTGTTTATGAAATTTTAATTTTATTTTTTTTCTTCAAAAATCACAACACTTTTTTAAAATTTGTCACTTCCCATATATATAAGTGGTATGAAACCGAAAAATTTCCCACATTTTTTTCATTATTTTTTAAATTATTTTTCCACAATTTTGTAATTATCCTGTTTATAATGCACTTACAAATGCAAAAAAAATGCAAAAAATTTACCTTTAGCACTCTTACTTACCCATATATTATTGGAATAATAATTCATGCAAATAAATGAATAATTGGTTGATTCTAATACCAGCTCTTGTGTTTCAGGCTCTGTATAGCTTTTTAATCAGTGCAGCAGACAGTTCTTTCGTTTGAAAAAAGTGCAAAACCTGAAATCAAGTAACAGCAGAGCAATACTGGAAATTTTAAAATTGCTAAAAATCCGAAATACCTCATCTGCACAAGCCGGAATGTGTTATTAGCTTGTATTTAAAAAAAGAATCATCATGAGTTTCTCTTAACTTTTATTTTCTTTTTCCCTGTCAGCCTGTGATAAAATTCCAAAGAAAGAGGTTTAACGGATTTCTCATACGCCTCGAATATCGGTGCTGCAACAGCAATTGAGATAAGTGCAAGATTCAGATTCAAATCAATTTTCAAATAATGAAAGAAAAAAATCGTAGCAACAAGTATCAACATTGATTCCACGACAAATACAAATACACTCAGCAGTTCATACCAAGTATCAATTTTTGCCTTAATTAAAAGAAAAACCAGGATAATTACAAAACACAAAACATAAGAAAGCAGGAAGTCCAACCAGGCAGGAACCGTATATAAAAACTTTCCCTGCAATATCATAGAAATAATCGAAGCTTGTATATTGATATCATACATGTCGGGATAAGTCCTGCCCATAAAGTTCGGGTTCAGGGGCGTGAAGTATTTATCTCTCAGGACAAAGGGATATTTTTCAGGGTCATCCCTGGGGTCATAATCACCGAGAAGTACAATTTTATTTGATAAATCAGCCAGCAAATCAGGTTGAATGAAGACATCAACATAATCAACAGAAATAAATCTTTTATAATCGCTCCAGTTAATCGTTTCGATTTTATTATTTCTTTTAATGAAATTTTCCGCAGCGACGGGATTCGCCGATTTTGCAATCAGTAACGGGAAAGAATACATCATACCGTTTTTGTCTTCTATTCCCGGCAGAAAATCCCTGACCGTCGAATAGTTCTGCCTGCCTGATATTACGATATTATTAAAGCCCTGTTTGAATAAATGGGTGTATTCGGGCGGCGAACTTCTTATTGTAAAATTCCTCAATGAATTGGTTTTGAATCTCAGCTTACAGGCAAGTACTAGATTTTTGGTTTTCGATAATGAACTGATTAAAACCGAATCGGCAGATGAATTTTTATCTTCCTTAAAAATTTTATCAATTCCTATTACTTTAGGTTTGTATTGATTCATCATGTCAATAAGCTTTGCCAGCTTAAATTTTGATATGCCTTCGATATTGACGATAACTATGTTCGTGTCAGGCGGATTGGTCTCCGGGTGAGATATCTGTGCAAAACCAATGTCTGTCAGCTTGAAATCATTCACTGCATCCCAATAAGGCTGGTAAATACGCCCGCTGAAAATCAGGGGAATTAATAATAAGCCCACAAAAACAAATGTAGTGCTTAAAAAGGTATCAATTAATATCTTTTTAAAGTTCAATTCGCCATTCTCTTCTTCGGCTGTAACGGGCAAAGGTTTTTTTATCTTTGAAAATAAATTTCTTACCCTTATGAACAAAGAAATACCCAGAGGCTTCAATGAGCCATGATAGCTTTCAAACACTATTTCGGCAACAATCAGCACAAAAACAATAGCCTGCAGTTCCATGTTATAATGGAACCATTTCAATGAATACAAAGTAACAAGGAATGTTCCAAACAAAAATCCAGTCAGCACAAGCAATTCAACTGCTTCGTACCATTCTTCATATTTATACCTGATAAACAACAATATTTCCATTAGCAGGTAAATCAGGAGTACCGTAATAGCCGTTGTCAGCCAGTATGGCATCGAGTTTATATAATGCCCGTCGAGAAGCATCGAGATAATATTTGCATGAATAACCACACCGTACATATCAGGAAAAGCTTTTCCAATGTACTGCCTGTTCATAGGTGTAATGAAATTATCCTGGCTGACCTTTGTCGAAGTATCGGGACCGACGAAGCCCAATAAAATAATTTTCCCTTTTAAAAATGCAAGGCTGTCGCTTTTGCCGAATACATCGTCAACATCGAGAACGGTATATTTATCGAGATTCCTGCGGAAATTGATAATTTCGCTTTCATTGTCCCGTTTCAGAAGTTTTGCAAAAGCAACAGAATCATAATCCTTCACTATTCTGACTGCAAACGAGTACTCCTTCCCTTTTGCTAAATCAACGACAGGAACGAACCGCCTCGTTGTCTTGACGAACTCTTCTTCATTCGGAAAATTAGCAAAACCTGTTTTTGCATATTTATTGAATATTTCATTCGAAGTAACCAGGGTGTCGAACTTGTCTTGAACTTCGTCATATCCGGCAATTTTGCTTGTCAGCACGAGATTTTTAACGCGGGACATAGCGTCAACCAGGGGTGTATCGAGTTTGGCAGTCTTCCTGTTCAAAAAGAACGCATCTATGCCAATCACTTTCGGCTTATAACGGTTGACAATATCGAGTTCTTCCGCAATACCTTCCCGGTTTAAATATCCTATGTTCACGATTACGATGTTCGTGTCTTTTTTAATAGCACCGAGGTCGCGGAATTTTGAAAAATAGACATCGGAAAGCTGGAGGTCCTGGATAAAATTCTGCACAGGGTCGAGAAAGTCAATGTTATAAAAAACAGACAAAAATTTAAGGATAACAATAATTATTAATGTTGTGAGAACATTGTCTAACCTATGCCATGTGAGAATTTTCATAAAGAGTTATTTTAAATCAATAAATTAATTTTTGTATTTTTATTATTAACCATTATAAAATTGGCATTAATTGACGGAATTTCAATTATGATATTTATTTTTCAAATTAAAAATAATATATTTTTCATT
>DAHXMP010000111.1 GCA_027371665.1 Bacteroidota bacterium
TATGATGAAAATATTTTAATTATAAATTAATTTTTATTTAATATTTTCTTTTTCTTTGTAATTTTTTTATTTCAAGGAATTTTTTAAATTAATTTTTCAATGAGCATCCGAATGTGAAATTATTAAAACATGTGGAAGGGAAAAAATTATGAAAAATGAAGACGAAAATTTTGAGCCGGTAAGAGACGACAGTATTATTGTTCTTAAAACCTATAATAACGAGTTCGACGCAGTTATTGCATCGGAACATCTGAAAGTAAATCATATCGAATCTTTCATATCACGCAACGACCCTGCAATGGTAGGCATGATGAGGAGTGCCCGCTTGTTCGTTAAAAAAGCCGATGCGAAAAGAGCCATAAAGGTGCTTGAAGCAATGGAAGCATAATCTCTTCCCTTTTTATCAGATTTTTTTATTATATTTGATTGTTTGATCAGTTCATTCAGAAAAAGATAAATTACATAATTAGATAGACAATCTGAAAGTTCTGATTATCAACGTTCCTAATGGATAAATTCACGATTGTGATTTAATAAATTAATATTATTATGTTTAACAATATTGGAGGTTGGTATGAAGAGATTGTCTGTACTTATTTTTACTTTTATTTTTTTAATATCCGGCAAAATTTTATCCGAAGATATTACAATACTTTTTGCAACCGATACACATACAAATCTAAGCCCGGCAGCACCGAGACTAAATGATTTGACAGGTAGGTTCGGAGGAATTGCAAGAGCGGCAACAATAATAAACCAGGTAAGGCAGGAAAATCCAAACACAATCCTACTTCACGGAGGCGACGCTTTTATTGGTGATTTAATGTTTAATACGACCTTCGGTGTTGCAGAGCTACAGCTTATGCAAATGCTCGGTTTCAATGCAATGGTTCTCGGCAATCATGAATTTGACATTACCCCTGGCGGCTTGCTTGGTGTATTGTCTGTTGCTGACGCAGACGGAAAACTCCCGATTCTTTGTGCTAATCTTAACTATTCAAACCCGGAAGTATCGCCTTTAAAAAAATTTGTCGGGGAGTTAATGACAAAAGATGTCGGTAATGTAAAAGTAGGTATTTTCGGCATGACAACACCACAAACAAATTTTTACTCACAATCATCAATTGTTCTTGAAAACATTGACTCTGTCGCACAATTAGCTGTTGATTCTCTGAAGAGCCTGAACTGCAATATCATTGTCTGCCTATCTCATTTAGGCATTTATAATGACAGGGAAATTGCACAAAATGTTAACGGTTTAAATATAATTATAGGAGGTCATGACCATAAGCTTTTTACTTCTCCTGAAATGTTTGACCATCAAGGCTATGTTACTTATTATGCCCAGGCTGGAGCATTCTACAGGACTATGGGAAGATTTAATATAACCTATAATAACAATGCCATCGAGGATATCAAATACAATTACATTGATATTAATGATAGTATTGAAGAGAATGCCCAGGTTAAATATCTTGTTGACAGCCTTGAAACTGTAGTAAACACTACATTTGGTTTTCAGTGTTTCAACCAGCAGGTAGGCTATGCAGAGGATAATTTTGGTGAGGCTGACACAAATTTACTATCCGCGGGAAATAAGGACACTCCTGTAGGAAATCTCGTAACTGATGCCTTCCTTGCCGCAGTACCGGATGCAGACATAGCTATAGAGCCTTGCGGTTCGACTGCACAGCCTTTATATATGGGTCCTGTTTCGGCAGATGATATTTTCAGAATGATAGGCTATGGATTCAGTGAAGCCAACGGAACACAGCATTACAAACTCGTTACATTTACACTGAATGGATTACAATTATTCGGAGGTTTGCAAATTGCTTTGAAAGACATTGACCTTGACGATGAAATGTTTGTCCAGTGCTCTGGTCTTCATTATGCATACTATGTAAATCATGGTTCGAGCGATAGAGTCATTTATGATTCTATAATGATTAAAGGACAACCAATCCTTTTAGCCGGGAATTATAAGGTTGTTACAAATGAATTTGTAGGGGCACTTTTTGCCGGAATGCTTGGCTCTGCTTTACCCAATTATACTGTTATTGATACAATAACCGAATTTTCTGCCGTTATGAATTATATAATGAATAATCTGGTTGTTATTCCGGTAAGAGAAGGAAGGATAAAAGCCTTAATTGACCCGAATGTCGGTGTTGAAGAAGTTACAAACAGCAAACAATCAATTACCGTTTATCCAAATCCTGTAAATGGAATTGCAGTCGTTAAGTTCGAAGCTCCTGAGACTGGTATTTATTCGATGAAAATATATAATTCTTTCGGGGAGGAAATATCCAATATTTTCAATCAATCCCTTGAAAAGGGGATTCAGAGCCATAACATAAATGTATCAGGATTAACTTCTGGATTATATTTTGTAAGAATTTCAAACGGAAGATTAACGTCTTCTGTTAAGATGATTGTAGATTGATAACATTTATAATAAAAATTTAACGGGCAGGTTTTATACCTGCCTTTTTTTTTATTATAATTTAATCTTTACTTTTATTTTTTTTTCACAAGTGTTTCTTGGCCACTTCTTAAGAAGGATTTGGTAACTAAATATAGATTTCTTATATTTGTAATATTAAATTTACATTTTCTTACAAATATAAGGTGCTACTATGAAATGTCCAAAATGTTCTGAATCTAATTTTGTAAAAAATGGGAAAGCTTTTGGTAAACAAAGATTTAAATGTAAGATCTGTGGAACTAATTTTACCGTTGAATTAAAATCATATGCAAAACCAAAAGCTACTAAGAGAATAGCTCTACAAATGTATTTAGAAGGATTAGGTTTTCATTCGATATCGAGGCTACTAAATGTTAGTCATGTTGCTGTACAAAAATGGATAAAAGCTTTCGGCAAAGAAATAGAGAATTATAAAAATGATTTACCTGTAAAAATTGTTGAAATGGATGAATTACATACATATATAGGAAGAAAAAAAACTACTGTTGGATTTGGACTTCTGTTGATAGATGTGGGAAAAAGTTCATCGACTTCGTTATGGGTTCCAGGGGAACAGAAACCGGTAAAGAGCTATGGGAAAAATTGAATAAAAACGAAATAGTAAATGTGATGACTGATTATTGGAAAGCATATTCTGAATTTTTGCCAAAAGAACTACATGTAAAATCTAAAAAAGAAACCTGGACAGTAGAAAGTTATAATAGCTTATTTCGACATTATTTAGCAAGGTTTAGAAGAAAAACAAAATGTTATTCAAAGAGTTACGAAATGTTAAAATATTCTATCTTATTATTTATGGCTAAAAAAATAATATGCTATCTATAGTTGGTTACTAATACCTTATTTTTAAGTTCCTGGAAAGCTGACCTTATATCAGCATAATTGGTATCAATATTATCCCATGTTCTTTCAATTATTGTATCAGGATTATCATATTTTGGAATATGAAAAACATCAACATAAAAATTAACACTAAACCAATTTTTTGCATAAGCTTCATTATAGCAAGTATCAATCATTATCGAATCAGGATTAATTATATTTTTACTTGGTTCATTAGGAAGCAAATATAAACATGAATCGCAAATTGAAAATGCTGGTAAAGAAAAAATGTTTAAGAAAATCACAAACCAAAGGAAATTTAACTTTTTCATCATAACCTCACAAGATAAAATTTAAAATTATAATAATAAGTTATTGAATTATATATTTTATTTGTAAATAATAAATTTTCCTGATATTGGTTTAAAATTATTATATATACAATAAAAATATATACCTGTGTTTAAATCAAAACATGAAATATTATAAAAATTAATACCGACTTGACAATTAAGATTTTCATTTATTACAATTTGTCCATTATAATTAAAAATTAAAACCTTAATTTGTTTATTTCTATCTTCATTAACTTTTAATTCGATTTGATTAGTGATAGGATTAAAATTAATTGATATATTGGAGTTTTTATCTAAAATATTTCTTTTATCAAAAACTGAAGTTGGTTTCAATGTCCAAATAATATTAGTTCCATCAATACTGCTGCTTGCTAATTTTGTACCGTCAGGACTCCATTTAACTTTTGAAACTCTGCTTCTATGATTATCAAATGAAATCAACAACTTCCAGTCTGGTTGTTCCCAAACATTAACGAAATTATTATCCAACGATGCTGCGATTTTACTACCATCCGGATACCAGTCATTTGATAAAACATAGCCATAGAAATGTGGAATAGAATTATTAACAACAATAGGTTTCTTATAATAATCCGTTTCTATTATATATAAGTTTCCTATGTTACATACTGCTAAATATTTACCATCCAAACTGTATTCAGGAGAATAATATGTATACCAAGTACCTTTATATATATTATATAGATTAGTGATTAATGAATCACCAATTGTGTCCCATATATATATGGGAAATTCTCCAAAACTAATTGCAATTGTCCTATTATCTGGATGCCATGCGAAATCAGATATTTCCTGTACCCCAATTCGTAAATAATTTAACATTATATTTTTATTAATATCCCATATCGTCAGAGAACTATCATCACCAACATAACCTAATTTAGTACAATCGGGGCTCCATTTTGCATTATCAACATTCCTATATTCATAAAAACTATCTATTTCATCAAGAGTTGCAGCATCTAGAATTACAATTTTATCTTTTGTCTTACAAGCAATTTTTTTTCTGTCAGGACTGAAACATAATCCCTGTTTATCTCCTAAATCGATTACTTTAATCAATTCTCCTGTTTCTGCATCCCATTCTTGTAAGCCAAAATTAAAGTTCATTATTTTTTTACTGTCTAAACTCCAAATAATCTGATTTGGAGAAATTGCATGCTCATAAATAGTATGAATGTTTGTTTTACTTGCAATATCCCAAATTCTAATTGTATTATCTCCAATATAATTTGTACAATAACTAAATAATAAGGTTCCTTCAGTATTCCAGGCAAGATGTATCATGTCATCTATCTGTTTTTGAAATGTCGCAAATAGAGAACCGTCTTCGGCATTCCATATTTTAATCAAGCCATTGTAATCACTCGAAGCAATTGATGAGCCGTCAGGCGACCATTTAACTTCGCTAATTAAATCTCCATCATTAATTAATGTATCAACAGGTAAACTTTTATCAACATCCCACAATATTAAATTATTTTTATTATCAACTTGACTTCCTCGACTAGCTATTATCTTATGTCCATCAGGGCTAAAGTCAATTTCTGGATTATAATAGTTTGTATCAAGAATTTTATTATCATTATTATCAATATTCCATAATATTAAACCGTTATTAAAAGTTACTATACTTTTCCCATCCGGTCTCCATTTATAATCCCAAAAAATTTTTCCCTTATAATTTACAATTTTTCTTAATTTGCCCGATAATGCATCAATTACTTTTATATTAGTATCTCTTTCAACAAATGAAATGTAAGCTCCATCAGGGCTCCACTTCAAATCGTTAATCCATTGCGAGTCTTTAACAAAATAAAACAGTTGATTATTGTTAATATTCCACACTGTAATAGTTGAATCATCGTTTGTACAAGCCAATTTTGTATCATCCGGGCTCCAGTTAATACCATATTTTTTACCTCTATTATCCTTAATGATATTTGAAAATTCTTCATTTTTTACGTCAAAAATTTTTATACTTCCTTTTAAGCCATTCGTTGCAATTTTATTCCCATCATGACTCCAAACAATTTCCGGTTCATCTGTATAATCATCCCATACTTTTTTTAACAATTCAAAATTATTTGCATCCCATATAAATATACCGAACTCACTGCAACTTGCAAAGTATTTACCATTAGGACTAACCTGAAAATCGGAAATATCCCCAAATCCGAGGATAACAGTATCAGCAATCTGACTCTTAACCGAAGTGAGAGAAAATATAAACACTGTTATTACAAGCAAAATTTTAAATATTGTTTTCATAGTTTTTTCCTATTACGATAGTTCAACTATTATAATGACACATGAAACCCAAAAAGGTCTCAAAATATTTTCAAAAAAAAATTGAAAGAACGTCAAAATT
>DAHXMP010000118.1 GCA_027371665.1 Bacteroidota bacterium
ATTGTCGGCAGCAGTATTAGAATATAATGCATTATCACCGACCGCAGCATTGTGGCTGCCGGTTGTGTTTGAATAAAGTGCATTAAAGCCGACTGCCGTGTTTAGGTTACCGGTGGTGCTTGAATACAATGCATTAGCACCGTATGCCGAATTCTGTGAACCGGTTGAGTTTGTCTGGAGGGCATATATACCCATCGCCGTATTCTGTGTACCTGTAGTATTCGAATATAATGAGTAATAGCCGTTTGCTGTATTGTAGTTTGCAGTTGTGTTGCTGAATAAAGAATAGGAACCGATTGTAGAATTATAACTGCCTGTTGTGTTATTAACAAATGCATCATAACCGACGGCAGTATTGTTCTGTCCTGTTGTATTATTAAGTCCTACCTGATAACCAATGAAAGTATTAAAAGGATAAACGTCCATTACTGTAATCCAGGGAATGCCAGAACCCTGGTTCTTCCATGCTAATCTGTTGTTAACGCTGTCATAGTAAAATATATAATTATTTAATGGAGGTGTGTTTGTAATGGGTATCCCGTGAATCGCATATAAAGTCGGATTCGGATAGGAACCGGTAAGGTCTCCGCCTGCAGGCCCTGCAGGAACCGGAATATCCCATACAAAATTACTGTCTCTCCAGAACAGTACATCTCCGTTTTGAGCATTATTAGCGTTCAGACTGCCTGGTCCAATGAATGAAGGAGTCCATTTGTCTCCGTCAAAAATAAATGTCTGATGTAATGTTGGTATTATTGGAGCGACGATAATACCGCGAATCTTGGCAACAGTCGGTAATCCTGCGATACCTTCGAGGTCTCCCAAAAGTGATTCATCACGTTTAATAAAATCATTACCAAGCATTTGTTTCAGTGTATCCTGATTCAGTTGCGGATTGGGATATTGTCCTGTTAATGCTCCACCGGCATTACCCCAGGGAATAGCCTTTACTGTCGGGTCTAATTTTAATTGCGTAATAGCACCGTCAACTACCGTATAAGCTATGTCAGCCGTATCGGCTTTGGTAGCCAGAAGTGAGTGCATGGTATAAGGCGATGAACTAAGCTGAGTCCTTGGATATGGTGTGCCATCGTTAACTTTGACTTCTAACCAGTACGGTTTGTCGAATGCCAGGTTAATCGGCACTAATTTACCGAGATATGTATTCATGAAACCATTGGTAACACTCACATTTTGAACTTCCGACCATAGTGGTATAACACCTGATGAAGCGTCGTCAAAAATAGAAAAAGTTACCGTAACGTTTCCGTTCAAAGGATGATTCTGTTCATCCATCAGGCTTGCCTGATAGTTCATAATCCTAGGAATCTGAGCAATGGCACCAGTAAATGATAATAAAACCATAAACATTATTGCCATTAGACCTTGAAGAAAAATTTTCCTCATTATAAAATACTCCTGATGTGGTTTAACATAAAAATATATTTGATTTCTTAATTTATTTTACAATTATCATTATATTTCTCAGCCTTATTGTGTTCCCTGTAAGGTCTGAGCCTGAAGAAGGGGTGTAAACAAGTTCGTACATATACGAGCCGGATGCCAGCGGTTCGCTGTTATCATCTTTTCCATTCCAGGTTAGTGCCTGGTTACCGCTATTCTGGTATCCGTTCCATAGGAGCTTTACTGTATTTCCTACGACATCATAAATTTTAATGGATACAAATCCACTTCCCGGCAAATTGTATTTAACTACTGTGCTGCTACTGAATGGATTTGGAAAGTTTTCTACCTTTATACCCGTATTCTGAGAATAGTCATCGACACCTGTAAAATAATTACCTGTCGGAACCCAGAATCCCTGATAGACATCAACCAGCATATTGTTGAATACAGGCGTTGTACCCGGTAACTTTTCGATGGCTGTTTGGCCTGTTATGCCTGACATTGTGATATTATCCGAGTTAACGGCACCTACCATCCCGCCTGCACCTATGACGCTTCTGTCAATCGTTATATTCTGTGCAGAAAGATTAACCAGGCTGAGCAACAATCCTGATATTAATAAGCAACTAAATATTTTGTACATTTTAAACTCCTTATATACATTTTATTATTGAATTTTTTTCAGTTTTTTGTATTTAATAAACCCTAAAATTTAAACTTTAACCTATAGATAATAAATAAGAACAAAATTTATGCCACAACATACTTTGCAATTTTCAATGCACCTTATTGTAATAACGTAAATTAGTCCAAAAACTAAAATACGACTTTTCATATTAATAGTCAAAAAATGTTTTCCTCAATTTTAATAAATTTTTTTTAATAAAATATCAGATTCATTAATTTTTTCATTTTAATAATTT
>DAHXMP010000122.1 GCA_027371665.1 Bacteroidota bacterium
CTATCTCAATCTCAAGCTTGCTTCTGTTAATCATCACAAAATTAAATATATTAATCTAACCAAATAAATATTAACAAATATACATAAATTATTTGTTAATAAATACAAATTTATTATTATGGTTATATTTTTGTACGAATATATGTTTTTATTGATTAATATATATAGCACTTACATAACAGTAATAATCATTAGGTAAGATAATTATTATCTGATTTTTATTTTCAATCATTGAAATAACCCACAAATAGACAGTATTCAAATTGAGAGATACAGATGTTTTTTTTGTGGAAAATATAAGTTGATATGGCATTATAAAAAAATAGCTGTTACTTTTCAAAAACAGCTGTTTTCTATAAAAAAAATTGATATGCAGAGATGAAATAATTATTTCACTTCCTTATGGACAGTGTGCCTTCGAAGGAAAGGATTGTATTTTTTCAATTCCAGTCTTTCGGCAGAATTATGTTTATTCTTTGTAGTTGAATATCTCGAGGCAGGTTTGCCCTCTTTTTTTGCTTCGGTACATTCGATAATAACAATCGAACGTGCTTCTTTTTTTGCCATAGTTTTTAATCCTTAAATATTAATCAGAATACAAAAATAAGGCAAAAATCAATTTATACAAAATAATTTGTAAAACATTTAAAATAGAGTTAATTTTGTAGTTCTTAAAAAGTTAATGGGGCGTAGCCAAGTGGTAAGGCATCGGCCTTTGGAGCCGACATTCGAAGGTTCGAATCCCTCCGCCCCAGCAGTTTATTGAATGTTTTTTGAGAATATAATGCCTCATTACAAAGTTGCATCGGGACGTTCGAACCTTGTCCTTGCTCAAAAAGTTGCCGAACACCAGGGCATACATCTCAGCGAAGTTACTATCAGGAACTTCTGCGACGGTGAAATATGGGTAAAATACGAGGAAAATGTCAGGGGTGTTGACTTATTCATTATACAGTCAACATTCGCACCGGCAGACAATCTGCTGGAGCTTTTGATAATGATTGATGCGGCAAAAAGAGCTTCCGCCCGGCGTGTTACAGCCGTTATACCTTATTTCGGAAATGCAAGGCAGGACAGGAAGGACCAGCCGCGTGTTTCAATAACTGCAAAACTCGTGGCGAATCTTATTGCAAGAGCGGGAGCGGACAGGGTAATCACGGTGGACCTGCATTCTTCGCAGATACAGGGATTTTTTGACATTCCGCTCGACCATTTGTATGCCTCACCGGTCCTGATTAAGGCTTTAGGTAAATTGAAGCTGTCTGACCTGGCAATTGCTTCGCCCGATGTCGGTGGAGTGAAGACTGCACGTGCTTATGCCAAGAGAATGGGAGGAGACCTTGTTCTTGTTGATAAGCGCCGGCCGGCTCACAATGTAGCCGAAATAGTAAGCATTATAGGCAATGTTAAAGATAAAAACGTCGTTATCGTTGACGACTTGATTGATACCGGTTCGACTTTCGTTCAGTGTGCAGAGGTGTTAAAGGATTCCGGAGCTAAATCCATCAATGGAGTTTGTGTTCACCCTGTTTTTTCAGGCAAGGCTCTCGATAAAATTGATAATTCAAAAGCTATCGAGAACTTGTTCGTTACAGATACAATCCCACTTATTAGGGAATCGAAAAAAATTAAGGTTGTCTCTGTTGCAGAATTGCTCGGAGAAGCAATCATAAGAACTCACGACAACCGTTCTATAAGTTCGTTATTTGAAATTGAAAGATAACAGTAAATTTATAATTTTAGATTTAAGGTAGTAAAATGAGTGAAATATCATTAAAAACCGTAAGCAGGAAAATTGCAAAACGAAGTGCAAAAAAAATCAGAACTCAGGGTTTGGTACCCGGCGTATTTTATTCCGAAGGAAAGGAAGCTATTCATATTGCCGCTGAGCCCCGTGCATTGAAACCAATTGTATATACTGCTCACAAAAAGATTTTTGATTTATACATTGACGAGTCCGATAAACCTGTACAATGCGTATTAAAAGATACAGTTTTCGACCCGGTTTCGGATATACTTATTCATTTCGATTTATTTGGTATCACAGCCGGCAAAGCCATGAGCGTCGAAGTGCCAATTATTTTGAAAGGACAAGCTATCGGGATAAGAGATGGAGGAGTGCTACAGCATACTTTACACAAAGTAAAAATTCATTGCTTACCTTCAGATATGCCTGATTCCTTCGAGGTTGAAATATCTGACCTGACAATAGGCAAGTCGGTTCATTTGAAAGATATTGCAAGGGAAGGCATCCATTTCGAGCTTTCACCCGAATCTGTTATTGTATCTGTTCTGCATCCGAGGCTTGTTAAAGAAGAAGAAACCAAGCCCGAAGGAGAAGCTAAAGAAGGAGAAGAGGCTGCTGTTCCGGAAAATAAAGAAAAGGAAAAGAAAGAAGATTAAATTTAACCAGGTATTAGATTTTTTTTTGAAGGTATTCCCTGACCAAAGTGAATACCTTTTTTAATAAAAATCAAAATTATGGCAGATAAAGTGGAATGGTTAATAGCCGGATTAGGAAATCCCGGTAAAGTCTATGCAAGAAACCGTCATAACATTGGATGGATGGCTGTATCTGCTATTTGTAATAAATTTAAAAAACCGATAATTCAAATGTATCCAAAATTTTATCATGCATCTTTTAGAATAAACAATGAATTGATACTTGTAATACTGCCGGTTATATATATGAATAATTCTGGTGAAGCTGTTCTAGCGGCTAAAGATACATTCGACATTCCTTCTGAAAAAATCCTAATCATTTGCGACGAAATAAATTTCCCTCCCGGCAAAGTCCATCTTAAATTTGGCGGAAGCGACGGTGGGCATAACGGTGTGGCTTCGGTAATTGAAAATCTTCATACAAGTGATTTTTTCAGGTTAAGATGCGGCATCGGAAAAAACTTTTTAACGGGCGGTATGGTTGATTATGTTCTTTCGGATTTTAATAAAGATGAACTCGAAGAAAGAGATAAGATGATTAACAAAACGGTTGACAGCATTGAATATCTTATCCGGAACGGCAAAACAAAAGCAATGACCGATATTAATTCGGAAATTTTATGGGTTAAAGATTTCAATGATGGTCATAACGATAATTTGTAATTTTGAATAATTTAACAAATATCAAATGAATTTTTTTATTTGAAGATGATTTAAAAGATAGAAAGGCTCTGTTTATGTCATATAATATTGCTGTCGTCGGAACCGGATATGTCGGACTTGTGAGCGGTACTTGTTTCGCCGCAACGGGCAATAACGTTTACTGTGTTGATATTGTCGAAGAAAAAATCAAAATGCTGAAAAATGGCGTTAGCCCTATATTTGAACCGGGTCTTGATATGTACCTTAAAAAAAATCTTGAGGAAGGAAGACTTCATTTTTCTACAAACCTGGAAGAAGCTGTCTTAAATTGTCAGTTGATTTTCTTATGCCTCCCAACACCTCCAAATGAAAATGGTGCGGCTGATTTACAACACGTGTTAAAAACCGCTGAAGATATAGGAAAAATAATAATCAAAAATAAAATTAATGACGAAAAAATAATCGTCAATAAAAGCACTGTGCCTGTTGGAACAGGATATCAAGTTAAGGAAATATTGGATAAATTAATTCCCAACAACAACATAGAAGTTATAAGCAATCCGGAATTTCTTAGAGAAGGTTTTGCAATTGAAGACGGTATGAAACCTGAAAGAATTGTCATCGGAACATCCAGTAAAAAAGCTGAAGATATTATGAGGGATTTGTACGAGCCTTTTGTCAGGAGCGGAAATCCCATATATGTTATGGATATAAAGAGTGCAGAGATTACAAAATATGCAGCTAATGCTTTTCTTGCAACAAAAATTTCTTTTATGAATGATTTATCGGCATACTGCGAGGCAGTCGGTGCAGATATTGAAAATGTCAGAATCGGCATTGGTTCAGACAGCAGAATCGGAAAAAGATTTTTATTCGCGGGAATCGGATATGGAGGTTCTTGTTTCCCAAAAGATGTAAAAGCATTACTACACTCAACAGACTCCGAGGGTACTCCATTAAAAATTGTCAGGGCTGTTGAGGATGTCAATGAATCTCAGGTGGTAAGGTTTTTCGAACTTATCCGTAAAAGATTTGGAGGGAATCTGGATGGAAAACAGTTTGCCCTATGGGGACTGGCTTTCAAACCAAATACAGACGATACCCGCGAGGCCCCTGCCTTTAAACTTATTGAATTATTACTTAAAGCAGGAGCACAAGTAAGAGCTTATGATTCTGAAGCTGTGGCTAATACAAAGTTAAAATTTGGTGATACAATTCAATATGCAAAGGATATGTATAACTGTCTTGAAGAATCAAATGCTCTAATAATTGCTACTGAATGGAACGTTTTCAGAAAACCGGATTTTAAAAAACTTCAGGATACTTTGAAAGAACCGGTTATATTTGACGGAAGAAACCTTTATAATCCCGATGAAATGGAAAAATTCGGAATTGAATACTACTGTATCGGCAGAAAAAGAATAAATTCAAAACTTTGAATTAGCCACAGCTTCAGAATCATAAGCTCTTACTTGTGCTCCTGCTTTAAGTAATAATTCAATAAGTTTAAAGGCAGGGGC
>DAHXMP010000123.1 GCA_027371665.1 Bacteroidota bacterium
ATTGTCGGATTAGGATATGTACCCGTCAAATCGCCACCAGCCGGGCCGCTTGGCGGAAAAGTAACAGCCGGGTCAATTTTTGATTGAGTTACCGCCTGATTTGCAAGTTGCGTGGTTCCAATACCTCCATCTGCAACGGAAAGGGTAACATCGCCGGTATTACCGCCTCCTTGCAGTCCTGTACCTGCGTGAACGGCTGTAATAGTACCACCGCCTCCACCGGGTGTTGCGGAAATTGTCAGTGTGTTACCGCTTGGAGTGATTGATACATTAGAACCAGCTGCAAGAGAAACGTCATCTTTCAATGAATTTATACTTTTTACAACCTGTCCGTCAATAATCGAGCGTGTCATAAAACTGTAGGCAGACGACGTCAAAGCAACTCTTGGAGACATCTCGGAGCCGCTTCCGACCGTAATCCCAAGCCAGTATGGCTTATCAAAAGCAACATTAAGAGAAGTCATGCTTCCAAGTATTACATTGAATATTCCTTTACTTACAGGAATTGTCTGCGATTCCTGCCATATAGGAGTACCCCCCGACGAGACATCGTAAAGTTTTAAAGTCAGGCTGTAATTTCCGTCTGAAACGAGATTCCCGCTACCATCAGTTAACACTCCCTGGTAACTGATTGTATTCGGTGTTTGTGCCCGCAAAGCTAATGTAAATATTATGCACAATACTGATACTGCAATACTTATTCTTTTCTTACCCATAACTAAACCCCCAATTAATGATAAAATTAATTAGGCAAAATTAATAAATTTGTTATATAATAATAAAATGAATTTAAGAAAACTTTTAATTTTATTACAATCTCAGTAAGTTATAATCATTTTAGGTTATTTAAAGTAATATAATTTCTAATTCCTAATTGCTTACTCACCCACCATTACAAACGCACACCAGTAGTAGGGTTCGGGGTATTTCTTTTTCAATTCAAGCTGTGCTTTCGTGAATGCTTCACGCTTTGTCATGCCCGATACCCAGTTTTTGTAGAAATTGCTCATAAGCTCCTGCGTGGCTTCGTCGTTCACTGTCCATAGAGACATCATTACAGTCTTTGCTCCTGCCTGCTGGAATGCCCTTCTTAGTCCGAATACCCCCTCACCATTTTGTACTACTCCTAATCCCGATTCACATGCTGAGAGAACTACAAGCTCTGTGTGTTCTAAGTTCATATTCATCGCTTCGTAGGATGTGAGTATCCCATTGTCTTCTCCAGTCGGATTGAGTGTGTAGTTTATATATGATGATGCTCCCGCAAGCATTATTCCTGACCTGAGCAGAGGATTGTCAACTATCCTCTCAGTTTCAAAACCGAGTATTTCCTTTGTATCCCTCTTGACATCGGGAAGAAAGAAACCATGCGTTGCAAGATGTAGTACACGCGGACTGTTTACTGACATGATTGCCGCTTTGATTGCATCGTCTTTGGTGTATGATTTCACTACCCAGTTCTTGCTCTTTAGGAACTTCTCAATATCCTTTACTTCCTTTTCTGTTCCCGGAAGGCTGACAAGATTCAACGACCTTATTGTCTCGGGCATTGATTCTGCGTATTGTTCTTCACTCCTCGTTTTGAATTGCCTGTCCTTTTCCTGCAGTTGTTCCTTCGTTATTCCGAAATCGGGATTGCCGACAAGAACGGCACTGTTGTATATGTTCGTTTCCTGCTTTGTCCTGAAATAATCGAGCAATATGTCTTTTGTGCTGTTTACTATTTGTATGTCCTGCTCTTCCATAAGATATTTGCCGTTCGGAAGAAGAAGTGTAGCGGGATTGATTTTGTTATAGATTCCGTCTGGGGAGAAGTATATTTTCTTGTACTCCTTAATTTTATCGTTCAGCTTTTGCCAGTATCTCATAAAAGATACATTATCCGGTAGTTTTCTTTTTATTAATGCCCTGTACTGGTCGTAGAATGAAGAATCGAGTTCTTTGCCGTTCTCAAGCAGGACAAGTTCGGGATGTTCTGTCGTCTGGTCTGTGATTACGAGAAAAGCATAGTTAACTGTATCTGCGAACCTGTTCTTCTCGTGATACCTGTATCTTATGACTTCGACTGCGGCTTCGTCTGGTTTCAGTAAAGTTTGTATTGACCTCCATGTAACTTTTTTCTTCTCGTAGCTTTTTGCGAATGGTTCTGATTTAAGGCTGATTTCTTTCTCCAGTTCATTGGCAGCGTTTTCAATTGAATCAATGCTGAAGTTCATTTTCTTTAATTGTTCGTTTGTCATCTTGTAGAGCTTGACGAGAAACTCTTTCATATCTGTCCAGTGCCTGTATTTGTCAATGAGTGCAGAATCGCCCGAACTCATTATTCTATCTTTTATGTTGCTTACAGAATTTAAGAGCATCGCTTTTGTCATTAACTGGTTGTCGTACATGTTGCAAAGTATGTTCGGATTTTCCTTTTCTCTTTTTACAACAAATGAATTGAATGCTTCATAGTTCCCGCTCATTGTGTTCCAAAACTGTTTTTTCTCCTTTTCGCTGAGAGATGGAAAATAGTTTGCAAGGATTTTTGAATATACCTGTAATGCTTCTATATATAATGGCTCTGCTTCGGCATACCTGCTCCTGCCGTCATAAAATTTTGCCAAATTGTTTATGCTAATAGCCAGGTCCGGGTGGTCGCCCTTGAACAGCCGCCGCCTCATCGCCAATGCTTCCTTGTATAATGGCTCGGCTTCCTCATACCTGCCCCTGTCGTTAAGAAACATTGCCATATTGTTTATGCTTAGAGCTAGAACGGGAAAGTCGCTCTTTAATAATCGTCTGTTCATATCCAGAGCTTCCTTGTATAAGGGCTCTGCCTCTGCATATTTTCCCCTGTTATCATAAAAACATGCCATATTGTTTAAGCTTACTGCCAAATCCGGGTGGTCCCCCTTGTAAAGTCTCCTCCTCATTTCCAATGCTTCCTTATATAACGGCTCAGCTTCGGCATAGCGTCCCCTGCCCTCAAGAAAATAAGCCGTGTTGTTTATACTTAAAGCCAAATCCGGATGGTCACCCTTGTATAAACGCCGGTTCATCTCCAATGCTTCCTTGTATAATGGCTCGGCTTCGGCATAGCGTCCCCTGTTATCATAAAAACATGCCATATTGTTTAAGCTTACTGCCAAATCCGGGTGGTCCCCCTTGTAAAGTCTCCTCCTCATTTCCA
>DAHXMP010000145.1 GCA_027371665.1 Bacteroidota bacterium
TTATCGTTTCATTTTAATATAAATAATTTTGTTAAAAATTTGAATAAAAATATAAAGTAAGCTATGAAAAAATTCTTTACAGTACTGATTACAGCAATGATGTTTCTGGCAATAGCCCGTACGGAAGCCCAAGATGTTGCCGGTATGATTAATTCGTTGACGACGATAGACCCGGAGATTATAAAATATTTTCCGAGGTGGAAGATATGCGAGCCGGATTTGCAGATTCAGATATACAGGACATTCGTTCTGCTGGGATATGATAAAGATAAGCTAAACATGCAGCAAATAATAGTCCTGGCAGCACCTTTAGAATCCGACATACCGGGTTATGCACCGTATGATTTATTGATGATTACATGCGGCGAAGAAAACATGAATTCTGTCGAAATCGAAGCAAATATGTCTAGCCTCGGGGAATATATAAGCGGAAGCAAGTATTACAGCGGGCCTTATCGCGGGGAAACAAAGCCCGATTATTATTTTTTCAGGGATTATTGTTTCCAGGAGCTCAAGCCTGAAATTCCGGCAACGAGTTCACAGGCACAGGCTATTATGAATTACCTCGAGCCGACAAATGTTACTCATGCTTTTACCTTATCATTATTCGAGCAGACTCTTAAAATCGGGAATTCGGGTTTCTGGCTTCGTTCTTCAGTTGGGACCGATGAGGTCGGCTATCATTTCTGGTCGTCGGGCGAAGCAAAATTAGTTTTGAAAAGACCTCTTTATGAGAATACAGATTCAAGGACAAGAGACAGGATACCATATTTAATTGATGCTTATATGGGCGGCGGATACAGAATAACAACCGGTTTAAATGACGATAAGACAGTTTTAAGCTGGGTGCCGGGAAGATATCTTAATGCAGGGCCCGGAGGCAAATTGGTTGCCGGACTTGATTTTCACATGCCCTTTCATCCTGAAGCCGGCATTCATATTATTACTATCCAGGTTAAAGGCCAGACCATCCTGCCTTCCTTGATGTACCTGTAAACTCCGCTCGGAATGGCAACAATATTATAAAGCTGGTTGGTCGAACTGACTGCAGGGCTTGTGAATCCGAGTACGCTTACCTGGAAAGGGAGAATCAGGAATGCACCGGAAACACCTCCCATGGATGTAAACAGCGAAATTACAAATGCTACAAGCGGGGGAATAAAAGGGGAAACAGTAACTCCCGACACGTCAAAATGCATATTATTTTATTTCTCCATTAAACATACGACGATAATATTCTCAGGGAACAACTTCCGGAGCCTCTGTTGGTTTTATCATTCCCAATTCCTTTTGAGCAAGCGGAATAATTCTGTCTGCAGATTCAAGCCTTATTACCTCAGCCTGCAGAAGCTCGTTCCCGTTTCTTATACTTTCCTTCTCTTTATTTAGTTTTTGAATATCTTCGAGCAAAGTGTCAATGGCAAGAACATTTCCCACATAAAAAATCATGATGACTGCGGAAACGAAAATGATTCCGAAAATTTTCCACCTGTTAAATTTCTTTGTTTCTTCCATTTGAAAAAAGATTAAAATAATTTTCTCAATTTACAAAAATTATTTAGAAACTTGGTCAAGGACATCATTTTATGTTATAAAGATATTTAATTTATAATAAAAATATTAAAAATAATTATGGATTTATCATTGATGTTATTTTCAAATGATAAATTTTGAGTAGCATGTGAGAATGATTTTTTACTTCGAGACAATTACAATCTCTGTTCTTCGGTTCAATTGCCTTCCGAAATCCGTAGTGTTCGAAGCTATGGGCTTTCGTTCCCCGTATCCCTTTGTTTTTATTCTGTTCGGATTAATCCCTTTCGATATAAGGTAATTCTTTACGCTTTCAGCCCTCAGGAGTGAGAGCCTGTCATTGTACTGGTTGGAACCCCGGTCATCCGTATGCCCTTCGACGATGATTGCAACATTAGGTTTATTCCTCATGAATTCATCGAGTATATCGAGCTCTTTAACTTTATTGGACAATTCATAACTGTTCGTCTCATAAAGAAGGTTTTCGATAATAAGCTTCCTCCCCAGTTCGACAATGGGAATCGTTTTTCTGACAAGCTCGAGCTTTTTTTCGTTTAATATGGCGATATTGATGGAATCCGGTATGGCAGGCTGGTCGGTACGGTATTTTAAAGCATAAAGGTTAGTAAGCTGGCTCGAAAAATTATCCAGTATAGTTGCAAACGGATAGTCTATGTCATAATAACTGCCCCTTGTGCTTTTCGAAATTGCATGATAGTTCTGAAGTTTCGGAGGCACTATGCTGAACACCCTGAGGCCTTCATTATTAAGATAGTCAATAATCGTATTTGTCGTGTAGGATGTAGTGCCGTCACCGTGTTCGCCAAGCTGATGATAAGGTGCGTCGGTAATAATCACGCAAACTTTATTGGCAGAAGGCCTGAACTTTAAACTGCCGGCTTCAGCTAATGCTTCGAGTGCATTCTCTTTTTCATCTCCCCCGCCGAATGCCTTTACCTGGTCGAGCCATCCCATAAAAGTACCGACATTATCAGTCGGTTCATATACTTTCTCGACATAATCGGAAAATGTTATCAGGAAGAGACGGTAATCAATTCCCCTGCGAATAAGCGATGTTGTAAAACTCGAAATATTTTTCCTGACTGCATCAATGTATTTCTGCATCGAGCCGGTCTTGTCAATAAGAAAAACGAAGTCAACGGGAACTCTTTCCTTTACGGAAATTTTTTCCACTGATATGACAGGTTTTTCCACTCCATCTTCGAGCACGGTCAGGTTACTTGCATAAAGCGTGTCGAGAGGAAGCCCTGCACTGTTGTAAGCTTCCACGATGATTTTAATAATCGGGAATTGAGTGATGTCAACATTTGTTATCGTAAGTTCAATTTCTCTTTGCGATGATTTCACCCTTGCCTCATTGAGCACTTCCTTTGTAAGTTTCAGTGAATCAATAACGCCGATTTTATGAGGCTGGGCATTTATTGATGATTGTAGTAATATTAAGACGAAACTTAATAAAATAAAGAATTTTATTTTCTTATGATGAAATCCCATAACTTTAAGATACCTTTAAATTATGCTGCATTTGTTCTGCAAAATTAACAAATTTTTTCAAAAAAAAACCCCCTAACAGATGATTTTTCCTTGTTAGAGGGTTTTACGAAACATGATACCCTATATTGTAAATCTTAAAACAGGCGAAATCATAAAGAAATTCGCTTTTTCATAGGGTCTGAGTCCTCTAAGCGGTGTGGCATATTTACCTTCTAGATAAAACCACTGACCAAAAAGCGGAAGATAAATTCTTCCGAGTAAAATCTGGTTAGAATACTGGAAGCTTATACCAAACGGATAAGCAGCTTGGTTTCTGTATTCGACCTTTGCATAAATCCAGTCGCCGGCTTCATTCGGCTTGTACGATTTCAGATTTAAAATGTTTTCATTCGAAAGATATCTGACAGATGTTTCTGTTCCCGTATCATAAGCGGCGTATTCATCTACTTCAGCATAGCTCATACCCAAATCCATCCTAATATAATTTTCGGGATTAGCAGGATTCAGCCACCAATGGTAAAACAATGTAACCTGCCCGGTTTCCCTCAGAATTGGGGCAATCCCGGCAATCTGGG
>DAHXMP010000149.1 GCA_027371665.1 Bacteroidota bacterium
TAAAAAAAAATAATAAAATACCACAATTGCCACATAACAAACTTATATCAAATGAACTTATATAGTTTATTTCTAAAATTTTCGATATTTCTGTTATCTTATTATTGATTTCAGAAAATATTGGCTTTTCTTCTGAAATTAATTTAGTTAATTTATTTGATTGGATTTGATTCATTTTTTTATTATTATAATCAACTAAAAGTTTATTATATTTTCAAAATTTCCCATACTTTTTTAATAATTTAACATCTTTATTACAGAAAATCTCTTATCGCTCTTCTCACAGTTTTACAGATTATATCTCGATTAAATGTAATTGGTTCCTTGTCATAATTGCAAGTTTTTCTTATACATAGGTCCTACAAAAATATTTTCTTCTAAATTAAATGATTTTACCGTCCACTCCCAACCGTACTTTATCTCACCAATTACATGTTTATAATATTATAATCTTAAACTATTTATTTCTTATTAATAAAGGTTTTAAAGTCTTTATAAAAAACATTCCATCTAATGTTTGTGGCCAATTCCCATTTATTTCAATATTTCCAAGAAATTTTGCTGGCATTGATTTATTGAAAAATAACTTATTTTTAGGACTTTGAAAATTTATGAAAATATAGTTATTATTTAAGTTAAGTAATTTCATTTCCAAACTTTTTTTTGTTGGGGGTTTTAAATCAACAACTTCTTTAGTAACATAGTTCCACATTTTGCCAAAAGCTGAAGTAAATCCAATAGAATAAACTTTACTTTTATATTTTTCATGGAGGTATTCCCCCATAAATTTTACTTCATGATTTATAAAAAATTTAATAGCAGTTGGATGTGATAAAATATGTTGAGTAGCTGCCCAAACAATAATTTTTTCATGAGGGAATATATTCTCCTTTAATTGTATCAAATTTGAAGCCATAATACTATCACGAAAAGATGACCAGCCATAATTAATACTATTATAATAATGATAGAATTTAGTTCTACCTTCGATAATTTCAAATTCTTTTTGCCATAAAAAAGAATTCAAGCTATCTGGATTGTTAGATTTAATTGATTTTAAAAATGTAATGATTTTGGATAAATTATTTAATAATGCTAAAGAATCCTCTTGACTAAAAATTGCATATCCAAAAGATGTCTTTTCTATTAAGTTTTGTAAAATTCCCAAGTTATTTTTTAATAAACAATTTAAATGATACTCATTCAAGAAATTTGTAAATTCCAAATCTAAATCAGTTCTTAATAATTTCCCACCAGCGTCAATTCCCATAAAATATAATGGATGAGAAGCCTTTGCATTTTTTTCAATATATTCAAATAATGGGATAATTTGTTGTGAAGGAAAATAATTCATCCATAATTTCTTATTATATACAGTAGCATTTTTGTCTTTTGATAAAATATCAGACCAAATTTTATAACAATCTAAAGCACCTGATTCAAAAGCAAGGACATTGAAACCCATTTCTTGATGTAAAAATTCTATAAATCTTATTTTAGCCTCAATTGTAGAACCATCACCATGGGATTGTTCTCCTAACAACACAACATCTATATTTTTTAATACATCCTTCATAGGTTGTAAATCTATAAAGTTTGTGTCAACCGGATTAATAGACTTAATATGAATATAATCTATAGATTCATTTCTACAACCTAAATATAAGAAATTAGTTATTATAAAAATTATATAAATTAATTTCATAGCATCATTATAACATATTTAAAATTAATATTCTTTACACATTTGATTATGTAAATTAAATATTTTATATAAATTACAAATGTTGATTAAGTAGATTAATAAATTACAAAATAAATTATTGTTTTAAGAATTTAACTTTTTTTAGAACACCTACCTTTGATTTAATAATTTAAAATTCACTATTTAATCCATTATTTCTACAATGTCAAGAAGTAAAGATCAATATAAGTATTAAAAAAAGAAAAATTATTTGTCAATGCTTACATGCCCAACAATTTGAATCTATTGAGAAATAACAATAACATACGCTATCGGTTCCATAGGTTGGATCACAAGCTGGGTCTAATGAAGTACACCAACCATAACATAATGAAGGTAGTGTTAAACCAGCAACTTGTGCACGAGTTAATGGTAAACCTAAATTTTTGTTTTGAGATAGATTTGATATAATATCTTTGTTAAGATTTAATGTCCTATTTATACTTGATGATTGTTCAGTTTTTCTTTCAGTTGAAAGTATAACCGTTCTCAGATAATAAATTGAAGTATTATTCGAGGTATCATTGATTCTGATTCCTATCTTGTATTCACCAATTACTCCATTGAATACAAGTTTCAATGTGTTAACTCCTGTCCATGAACCAGTACCAAAATCAAATACCTGGATATTTCCATGCTCGTCTCCTTTTGTTCCAGCATTGTCCAGCAAACTTACTTGGATTGAGTTGTATGTGTTTGCTCCCAGGTTTAGTGGGATGTCCATCTCATATTTCAAGCTTCCTTCCTGGTTACCATATAAATAAACTAAGTTTTTTAATGGAGGAGGAGCATTTAAATTTGCCATGAGTGTCTGAGCATTCATGGCTGCTACCTTTGCTGCCTGGTCAGGATTTGTTGTTGCATTGATTGCTACCGCCGTTGGTACTGCATTCAAGGTTATGGGCGATGTTACCCATGTTCCGGTTGGTATATTAAAATTGGAACTATTCACCACACTTGCCGAACCACTTGGACTGGTATTTGCAGATGCAACAAATTCTGTTATCGAAACCGGCTCTGACTCTGATAAGTCTAACCATCCTCCATTAAAACCTTCACTCATAGAAAAATTATTCTTTATAAAAAAAATCTATCTGATAATTTATTTATTCCTTTTATTCTATGAATTTTTGACCCTTACAATCCTTGTTTTTAAAATAATAGTATATTTTAAATTAATCGAACTTACGTGGGGGTGGGGGATTACACAGTAGTAGAAATTGTGATTTTCATGTCATTGTTAATATGATTTTATTGTCATTGTTAATACTATTTAAATTTAACTAATTATAATTTATTAACTCAGTACTTCCATTATCAAACAATTTATTAATTTTACAAAATTTATAATTAAAATCAAAAAAATTATAAAAATCATAATTCAGATATTTATGAAAGTTCAGGAAAATCTCGATAAAATTTCATGGTCAATGGCAGACAAATTCCTGTATATTTTGTATGGGCTTGTTCTTCTTTTCCAGATGAAAGCCCTCGACCCTCGGGACCTCGGCTTATATGCTCTATTAATCAACCTCCATACATGGATTTTCATTGTCAGCGATGCTTATCTGACAAACCTGATTCAATTCGGCATGAACCGCGAAAACAGGAGGCTTGTCAATACTTATTCATTTATAACTGAATTTATCCTGTCATTCGGTGTTGCCGTGCTTTTTTATGTCTGCCAAAAACCGATAACAGCACTTTTCAGCGAACCGAGAATCAAGGATGTAGCGAATTATCTCCCCTGGCTCTGCCTGATTTTCATTCCGAGGACATTTTGCCTTAAGCTGATTTACCGCGACCATGAAATGAAAAAGTTGTTTTTTGTTGACCTGGCTTTTTTCGGAACCATGGCTGTAATAACTGCTTACTTTATGCTGAAAATGCAGCATCTTACATTTAATTACATGGTTTTTATTTATTTTTCCGGTTCGATACTCAGCACATTTACATCTGTGGTATTGACTTTAAGGAAACTCGAGTTCGGGTTCAAAGGCAGCATAAAATTCAGAAGGCTGCTTTCTTTCGGATTTCCACTGATGCTGAACAGTTCTCTCAATTCATTACCCCGCCAGCTCGACTTGTATATAGTCCAGTTCTTCTTCTCGACATCAGTCGTGGGCATTTATTATTCAGCAAAAACTTTATTCCGCTTTTTCGAGGAAACCGCAAATGCCGCTATCGGCTTAATATATCCGGCCGCAGTCCGTCAGCTCGAAAACAAGAACTACAAAGGCTTGAACGACCTTATGACAAAAGCCTCTTCTTTTATTTTCGTAGCATTTTTAGTAATTATCGCAGTACTCGAACTCGGCTTGAGCAGGCTCTTAATAGAATGGTTCCTGCCCTTCAAATATCATCTTGCGGTTGACCATTTCAACGTATTGCTTCTTGCCGCTTTCGGCTTGCCTTTCGTCATTTTATCAACGATAATAAACGCCGAAGAAAAGCCTTACACAGTCCTTCTCTACGTTGTAATTTCGGTCATTTTATCGCTTGTAACGTACTACATCGTCGGTTTAACCGGCAATCAATACCTTATTCCGCTGGGAAACATAGTTTATCTCATATCCTTCGGTACCATGTGCTTCATTTATGTCAACAGGCATTTCGATTTCAGATTCCGTCAAATCTTCCGAGCAGTCGGCGACAGCTATAATTATTTAAAGGGATGGGGGAAGTAACTTTATTTTTTTTGATTACAATATTTTACTAATTTATATATGTTAATAATTTAGTGATGAAACAGAGAATATATATTGATACATCGGTTATCGGAGGATGCACTGTGTTTATTCAGGGGATGTGATAAGAGATGATTCGGAAGAAATTTGATTGTGTTGATTATCAACGAAAAATAAGGGAAAAATTTGTCCGGGAAGCTGATTCAAACATTGACAAATTTTTCACTATTATAGAACAAAAACTAAAAAACAGCAAGGTAAATAAAAAAGTTAATTGATAGGTTGAGACAAGTCCGACATTTAGGTTTGACGGTATAAAAATAAGGTATAGATATAAATTTTTGAAATGAAACAATTTTCAAATTTATTGATATTCTCTTTTTATTCTTTAATCATATCATGCAAACTCTCCATCCTTTTTCCAATATCGAATTTATTGGCTTGCAGAAGTAGTTCCTGTCTTTGAGCAGAAATAAATTGAAATGACTTTTCTATTGCATTGATAATATCATCATCCGTTTCAATGATTATTCCCTTATCTCCAACTACTTCAGGCAATCCTCCTTTATTTGTGATTATCGGGACACAGCCGAATACCATCGCCTCTGCAACAGATATTCCGAACGATTCTTCGAGCGATAGTTGAACGTAAGCCGCAGCCTGGTTATAAAGAGGAATCAATTCATCATAAAGCGATAAAAATCCGGGAATGATTTTGAGATTTTTTAAATCTCCGCTTTCCTTTTTTGCAAGTTCCAGAGCTGTGTCCTGCAATCCGGCAATAACGAATTGTTTGTGGGGCATTTTTCTTGCAATATTTATGAATCTGTCTGTTCCCTTCAGAATGTATTCGATTTTATCATCCGCTCGTGAAATAGTCAGGATTATTTTTCTTTCAGTATCCTTCCTGTATAAACTTAGTTTTTCAACGTCAATACAATTATAAATCACTTCTGATCTTTTTACTTTTCCTTTCATTCTTTCATTGAGGCATTTCCCTGCAAATTTAGATACCGGAAGTACAATTGTGGCACATCGGAATGAATTTTTTGCACAGAACCATCTATATGCTCTGGCTCTCGCCCCGTAATTCAATTCAGGTATGTAGCTGACATCAAATCCTCCAGCAATAACATATACTTTTTTTCCGAATAGCCTCCCAAGAAGTGTTGGTACTAGTGAAGCATAATCTCCGAACCAGCAAAAAACCGCATCAGCACGGAATATCCTGATAAAAGACCTGAAAATGATTTTCAATAAATTTATTAATCCTATGAAGCCTCTTCCAATTTCCGAGTTTTCAGAAAATAGTGCGTGTTGAGCAGAAAGAATAGCGATGTCATTTTTGACAAACGTTGATTTCAGGGGACCTATGAATAGAATTTTCATTCGGAAAAAATCTCATTATTTTTTTTTATTTCCTCTTCTCTAAAAATTTCATTTTCGCGATAGCATCATTATTAGTGAACTTGAATTGGATAGGTGTAATTGAAACATACCCTGCTAATAATGCGGCATCGTCGGTTTCAATATCTTTATCAATGACTTTATATTCACCTGAAAACCAGTAATAATTACGGCCAAACGGGTCAATTCTTTTCTCATAATGGTCGTTCCATTGAGAATCGCTCTGGCGTGTAATTCTTATTCCTTTGATTTTATTTTTTGGAAGTGCCGGAATATTAATATTTAACAAAGTGTCCTTCGGTAAACCGTTTTTAATAACTTTCTTTGAAACCTCGACCGATATATCTGCAGCGGCAGAACAATCAGCACCCAGGCTGTAGGATGCAAGAGATACCGCGATTGAAGGAATGCCTATTAACATTCCTTCGGTTGCCGCCGATACCGTTCCTGAATAAAGAATATTAATCGAAGTGTTTTGACCGTGATTTATTCCCGAAACGACCAAATCAGGCTTTTCTTCAAGTAGGGTAGAAACCGCAAGTTTTACGCTGTCGCTCGGAGTTCCGTTAATTGCATAGCCGAACATCTCACCGTTCCTGTGAAATGAAATTGCCCTTAAAGGCTTTGATACAGTCAGGGCATGCCCGACGGCACTTTGCTGCCTGTCCGGTGCAGCTACAACAACTTTTCCTAATTTTTTCAGTGCATGTACGAGAGCGAAAATACCCGGTGAATCAATTCCGTCGTCATTTGTTACAAGAATGTAGGGCTCTTTTCTTTTTTTCATAAGTTAAAACAATTATTTTCAATTTTATTAAATTAAAAAAATATTAAAAATCAAAATAATAAATCTTTGTGTACTTTGAGCTAATTCTTTGTGTGCTTTGTGTTAATTTATATTAATATGTTTAAATCATTGATTCTTGCTTTCGCAGGAATGACAATAAGTTTAATTAACAATTTCAATTATCAATTAACTAAAGCCTCGTTATATCGTTATAAATTATAAATGCCATAAACAGAAGTAAAACAATAATTCCTGTCTGCTGGAAAACGATTTTTACTTTAGGCGAAACTTCCCGCCGGATTATTCCTTCGATTATTATAAACACCAAATGCCCTCCATCCAATGCAGGGAAGGGGAGTATATTAATGACGGCAAGTGATATAGAAAGTATTGCCATAAAATTAATAAATACTGCTAATCCCATTTCAGCAGACTGAGTAGCTCTCTTTGCTATTTGTATTGGTCCTCCGATTGACTGTTTTATGGAAATTTTCCCCCTGATTATCTGATAAAAAGTTCCTCCAATCAACAAAATTGAATTATAAGCTTCTTCGGTTCCAATTTTTGCAGATTCAAAAATATTGAAAGATTTATGCGACCTGGGACCTGAATAAATTTCAGTTATCTGAACGCCGATTTTTCCACCATTATCCGGAGTAACTGAATCACTGAGGAATTTTCCTTGCCTCGACCAGGTTAAAAATAATGCCTTGTTTGAGTGGCTTTTCACCAGATTTATAAATTCATCTACAGAAACTGTTTGCTGGCCATTTATGGTAATAATGGTATCGCCTTCCTGCATACCTGCTTTGCCTGCCGGTTTCAGGGTTTCAACACCGAGAATAATTACTCTCATTCCTTCAGGGTATGCCCCGAATGATTTTGCTTTCGACAAAGCTTTTATAAATGTTGGGCCTTCGATTGATAGCATTGTATCTTTTCCGTTTCTTTCAACTGCAAATCTTTTTGACGAGCCTAAGCCTTTCTCAACAGTCAGCCTGACAACATTATCCCAGTCGCCGGGAGCTTTTCCGTTAATTGATAAAATTTTATCTCCGCTTTGAAATCCGATTAGAGATGCAGGTGTATCCTTTTCTACATATCCGATAGTGTGGGAAAGTATAAGTGTCTTTCCCTGGAAATAGGTGATTATAGCAAAGAAGATAATTGCAAGTAGTGTATTCATTATGACACCGGCACTAATGACTATAGCTTTTTTCCAGGCAGGCTTTGAGCGGAACTCCCACGGCATTGGTTCGCTGTTTATAAATTTTGTATCCATACTTTCGTCAATCATTCCCGATATCTTAACAAATCCGCCAATTGGAAGCAACGAAAGCCTGTAGTCGGTATGTCCTTCTCCATCCCATTCCTTAGGAAGGTTACCGATTTTAAATCCCGTTATTTTATTCCATCCAAGCAGGCGTGGCCCCATGCCTACTGAAAATATCTCTGCCCTCATTCCGCTTAGCCTCGCGGCTATAAAATGTCCGAACTCGTGTATAACAACTAATACGCTGATTACTATAAGTAAATAAAATGTATCTGTCAAAAAGCCCATAATATATCTCTTTATTTAATTTTGTTTCGTAAATTATAAATCATTAAGTTTTTAATTTGCCAACGACGAAATTTCTTGTTTCTTGGTCTGTCTCAATAATATCTTTTATTGTCGGATTTGCAATTACCTTTATTTTATTTAATGCATCTTCAATTAAAATGGGAATTTCTGTTATTGAAATCTTTTTATCAAGGAATGCATATACAGCTATCTCGTTAGATGCATTCAGAATTGCAGGAGCTGTTCCTCCCGTTTTGATTGCATCGTAAGCCATTTTTAAGCATGGGAAACGTTCCAAATCAGGCTTTTCAAAAGTGAGCATTTCTATTTCTTCAAGATTCAATCTTGGGAAATTATAACTCAGCCTGTGTGGAAAGTTTATTGCATAAGCAATTGGAATTCTCATGTCGGGTACTCCAAGTTGTGCTTTTATAGAGCCGTCAATAAACTGTACCATTGAATGAATTATGCTTTGCGGATGAATAATAACTTCTATTTTTTCAACTGGCATATTGAATAACCAATGTGCTTCTATTACCTCGAAGCCTTTATTGATTAATGTCGCCGAATCAATCGTTATTTTATTTCCCATTGTCCAGTTTGGATGTTCGAGAGCCTGTGCAACTGTTATGGTATTAAATTCTTCAATTGGTTTGCTCCTGAATGGTCCTCCGGAAGCAGTGAGAATTATTTTCTCGATTTCTTCGGCTGATTCTCCGGCAATACATTGTAGAACTGCACTGTGTTCACTGTCCACAGCAATAATATTTATATTATTTTCTTTTGCTTCTTTTGTTATAATTTGCCCTGCACTTACAAGAGTCTCTTTATTTGCCAGAGCTATGTCAGTTCCCGATTTAATTGAGGCAAGTGTTGGGAGGACTCCGCTGAAGCCTACAAGTGCAGAAATAACAAGGTCATTTTGTTTAAATGTAGCCGCCTCGATTATTCCCTCATCACCCGGGAGTATCATCCCCTTGAAATTTGTGTGTTTTTTAAATTCTTTAAATGCAGTCACGTCTTTAATTACAACACCAATTGGATTGTATTTTTCTGCTTGTTCTTCGAGTAGTTCAAAATTATAATTTGCTGTAAGATATCCTATGTTGAAACTGGAAGGTATTAAGTCAAGAACCCGGAGAGTTTGTACACCTATTGAACCTGTCGAGCCTAAAATTGATATAGTCCTTTTTCCGTTTGCCATTTTTGTTTATAAGAATTCCTGTGTTATGTCTCTTTCCTTTTTCTGTGAATAGAATTTAAATTCATCTATTCTTATATGGTCGCTTTGCTGTAATTTGATTTTGACGAAATATTTTATCATCATCCTCGATAATTTTGAAATTGTCCCATCGGTCAGGTGCGATGCAATCAGTGGATGGACAATGAGTATTAATCTGAACTCCTTAGAATTTGCCCGGAAATTTTTTAGCCATCTTTCAACTGCCGTTGTAATCACGGACTTTGACATGATTCTTCCTGTTCCCTGGCACATAGGACAGCTCTCGCTCAGTTTCTCGGAGATGTTTTGATTAACCCTGTGTCTTGTTATTTGCATCAGGTTCAGCTGTGTCAAGGGGTATGCGATAGTTTTTGCCCTGTCTCTTTCGAGTTCTTTTCTCATCCCGATATATACTTTCTTTCTGAAAACCGGATTTTTCATGTCTATAAAATCTACGAGGATAATACCGCCAATATCCCTCAACCTTATTTGCCGGGCTATTTCTTTTACTGCTTCCAGGTTAGTTTTGTAGGCATTTTTCTCCTGTTCTTTTTCCGATATTGATTTTCCGGAATTGACGTCAATTACAAACATGGCTTCAGTCGTATCAATTACAATAGTTCCTCCGTTCGGAAGCCTTATCTTGTGTTTATAAGTCAGTTCCAGCTCCTTTTCGATTTTATACTTTTCAAAAATTGGAGTTGAATCGTTATAATGTTCTAATTTATTTACTAATGATGGAGAAGCCCATTTAAGGTAGCTTGTAATATCTTTGAATAGCTTCTTTGAATCGACAACTACCCTGGTGAAGTCTGTATTTAATAAATCCCTGACAATGCTTGTTGTAATTGGCAAATCCTGGTAAAGCAGTGCAGGCTCTTTGTTTTTTTTGACTTTTTTGCTCGATTTCCTTCCAGATTTTTACAAGGCTTTCCCAATCTTTACGCAGTTCTTTTTCGCTTATGCTTTGGGCGGCTGTTCTTATGATACATCCATACCCTTCGGGTAGCGAGTTTCTGGCAAGCTGCCTGAGCCTTCTTCTTTCTCTAAGAGATGAAATTTTTTTGGAAATCCCGATTACATCGTCGAAAGGCATTAACACAACGTATCTGCCTGGTATTCCTATTTTTGTGGATACTTTTACGCCTTTAGAACTGTAAGCTTCACGTACAACCTGTACAATAATGTTTTGCCTGTTTTCTATGTTAATCTGATATCTGCCGCGTTTATGTGTTTTTTTGGCTGTTTTTATTTCTGGGTTTTTGCCGTTCTTTAAAGTTTTGGTTTTTCTCAGGGAAATATCTGTTGATTGTATTGATAGATTTTCAGATTTCTTGATTTTTTTTTGTTTTACTTTTTCGTATAATTCTTCGTCCTCGTCATCTGTAATCAGGTTATCGAGAGATTCGTCAATATCGGAAAAGTGTAGGAATGCATCCTGGTTTAAGCCAATGTTAATGAAAGCTGCATTTATACCTTCAACAATCTTTGTAACTCTGCCAAGGTAAATGTTTCCAATCGAACGTTCTTTATCAGGTAATTCAATGTATAATTCTGCTAGCTTACCATCTTCAGTTATTGCAATTCTTTCTTCATTAAGAGTTGAATTGATAATTATTTCTTTTTTCATTTTCTAATTGTTTCTGGGTATATTTTTGCTTTGGTTTAAGGTTCTGATTATTTCCTAAAACTTAATTCTTTAAGACAAATAGACGACTGATATCAATTTTTACTATTTATCATTTATCAAATTTATAAATAAAAAAGACCAAGTTTACCGTGGCGCCCTAAAATCAAACTTACCGTTGCTTCCTTCCGGACCTGGCGGGATTGGGCATGTTTTAGCCGCACGGGACTTGGTCCGATTGCAAAATTATCAATAATAAGCCGTTTGTACAAATTATTATGGCTGATTTCTTTGATTTAAATTAAAATTCCGTTAATTTTGTTTTCTCTGAAAAATAATTTTGAAAGATTATTTACTTATTCATCTTTCGTAATTTGTTTTTGATTTAACTGCGCCAGTAGCTCAGTTGGATAGAGCATCAGCCTTCTAAGCTGAGGGTCACAGGTTCGAATCCTGTCTGGCGTACAATTTAAAAAAACTATTTCAATGTGTAATCCTGTCTGATTTATATATTTGAGCAAGGAATGTACTTGTTTTAAAATCAGAAATTTAACATTTAATTGTTGTTCTTCTCACAATCATCTTTTGTTTTTATTCTCC
>DAHXMP010000156.1 GCA_027371665.1 Bacteroidota bacterium
CTTGTCCTTATTTCGGTAATTATGCCGCATACCCTGACCTGCTCTCCTATCAGGTTATTCTCCTTATCCCCCAAATGTATAGTCGGCAAAGAATCAACGTAAGGAAAGAAGCGGTCGAGAGGATTACCGCTGACGAAGAAGCTCTTGTGGGTGAGGTGAGAAAAGCTCTAATACAATTTTTATTGTCTTTAATATGAGAAGAATAAATTTATTGTATATAGTGAATAATGAAATGTTATTTTAAAAGTGCCCGGAACAGGAGTCGAACCTGCACGAGAGTACTCTCACTACACCCTGAATGTAGCGCGTCTGCCAGTTCCGCCATCCGGGCTGGATTGGGATTACAAAATTAAGGATATATCCGCTAAAAACATAGATAATAATTTATATCAGCAAGCAGTTCAAAGAATTAATATTCCTGCTGAACTACAGCCAGATAGCCATAAGCCGCACTGCCACCGAAAATAATCGTAAAGTTTCCGCCAAAAGGCAGGTAAATGTCATCAATCCTTTTCAATAGTGTGTTGTCTTTTGAATTCAGAAATATAAAACTGCTCCTTCTTTCGATTGTAATTATTTCATCAGGGGATATAGTTCCATAAGGCAGGCTTTTAGCGATTAAGCATGTGTCGCAGTTTAATGAAACATCAATCGAATCCATTTCTTTACATGAATTAATAAAGCGCCTTTTATAGCTCGAAATATCTGTAAGCAAAGGCGGGTATTGAAACAACTGTAATTCAGGATTCTGAATTGACCCGGCGGCGATTATAAGGTTCCTGTTACCTGCATTTGAGTTGATATTGATTGTACTGCCATTAATATTTACTGAATTTGTCCCGAACGGTAAAACGGTAGCAAAAGAGCCGGCTGCATATATCTTTGCGGCTGTCAGCACGGGTGTCAAAGCACATATAACCGGTTGTGTGCCGGCTATCATGTTAATTACCTGTGTGAATGCTCCACCCTCAACAAAGCTTATGTTTTGGCTTACATCAGCTTCTTCAACTACTGTCATGTTTACTTTACCGGCTGATGTGTTATCATCTGTTATTATTACAAGATAATTTTTATCGGGGGAAAAATCAACCAGACCGCTGCAAACAAGCTGTTTCGGCTCGTCTGATGTGAAAAGTGTCAGGGGAGCCTTTCCTGCAGGGAGCAGAACGTCGTCAGATAATTTACCATAGGCGATGTCTGTTGCTAAAAACTCTCCCGAAGAATAACCGCTTGAGTCTGCACTGTTATCCCTTGCACCAATGGATAATGTAAATCCTTTATAATAAGATGATGAATTGATTACCCTGACTATTGCTCTTCCGGCAGTAGGCTCAAGCAAATGAACAGGAGGAATAACGACAGTCAGTTTAGCCGGAACACTTGCCGAATCAAAAACGGCAACGGTGAAATTCTGAAGCACTTGCAGTGAGGTAGCCGCCTTGCTTGCAGTATCTGAATTTACGAATGTTACCAAAGTATCGCTGCTTTGAGAGTTACATGCCATGACTGTGGCATAATTGCTTATATAACCGGACTGAACATTTTCCGATATAATTTCGTCAGGTATTTTCTTAATTGTAACAGGTTGTGAAGAGAAATTAATTGTTCTGATATTTGTTATTCTTTCGGGAACGTTCTCTACGTCGGAGAAGGCATTTAAACCTCCAAGTTCATCCAGAAATCCGAGCTTGGGAGTGCCGTCAATATTCTTATATATCACGAGAGCATACTGGCCGCCGGCTTTGAGGTCAACCCTGTATAAGCTAATATCTATTGTCTGTCCGTTTTTGTTGGTGATAAGCGAGACTGCCTGTGTTCCTGCAGGAATTTCCATTGGCGGCCCGGCAAGCCTGTAGCTTAAGTTCTGTGCCAGAGCCTGCCCGTTCGGACATCCTAAAGTTAAAGAAAAGATATATGCACTGTCAGGATATGCATTAAATACGCTGAGATATGAAGTATTATTTACATTTGTAAAACTGTTAATAGAGCCGAGCGCTATTATTGTGTCAACGTTTTTTTGAATCGAATCCCGCTGAGACGATGGCAGAGCAAACAAGGTAAAATAAGTGTCCTTAATAAATCTTAATTTATATTTTTTCATATAATCGGGAAACCCGTTAAGTAACACGGTGGCTGTTGCAGAATCTGCAGGCGGATGAATTGTGTCGGAACATGCAGCATAAGCTGTCATCGATGATTCCGAACCCCCGCCGAGTGACAGCACCCTCGACTTCTGGTCACCTGCAAGATTAATAAACCTGACATACATGAAATTGGTCTGGGACGGTGGATTGAGCAATGCAGGATTCTCGTCAATACAGCCGGCAGTAAAAACCAAAATGGCAAAAAATAACAAGCTAAAGAGGCGTTTCAGCATTTCTTAATATGTTTTTGAATATTACAAAATATCATATTGTAATAGTCATTGTTCACGGAAAAATATTGTTTTTATCATCTTTTAAATTTATACAAATCAAAAATTATTTGATTTTCTGAATTGTTTGCCTGAGAAGTAGAAAGGAGAAAGGTCCTGATAAAAAATTAAATGATAACAGGGAAAATGCTTCGACTTAGCTTAGCATGACACTATGGTGGGATATATTATTGAATAATTTCGGATTAAAGTATAAGGGGAATCTCTTTTCTTTGACTCCCCTTATATTGTTAATGTAACTTTTTGTGGTATATCAGGAACCTGAATTCTGCAGGTAATCGTTAAAACTGCCGTCGTTGCTGCCGGAATTCGAAGAACTTCCGTTTGAAGACTTATTCCCCTGCTGAGACAAGCTTTGAAGCCACTGGTCGAAAGTTTGCGCCTGCTGAGGAGTCAGAATGCTTTTAATATCGTTATTCATCTGCTGCATTTGCTGCAAACGGTGCCCATGATGATGGTGATGGGTTTTGTTTGCCTGGTTATTAGCAGATTGTGTTTGCGATGATTGGCCGCTGCTGTTGCCGTTAAGGTACTTTTGTAGAATGTTCTTCAAATCAGCCATCTGGTTATCGTTCAATCCGAGCTTTGAACTCAGTAAAGAAAGCAATTGATTGACACTCGGCATTTGCGGCTGATTTCCGAAGTTTAACGTGCTGATATTCTGACCGTTAACTCCTCCAAAGTTATAAAGTGAACCTGTTCCCGTAATTCCATTTACATCCATGTAACCTCCTGTTAAATAAATTAATAATTCCCACATTTTGCGGGTTTAGATTTTCCAAATCTAATTTAATATCATCATGAATTTATTTTATCAATTCATATTTTTTACACAATTAATCAATCCTAATTATTGTGAACCACCCGATTGATTTGCAAGCCTGACGTCAATCCAAAGCGACAGGGGCTCCATCATTGCCTGGCGGTTTCCTTCCCATGAACCACCGCCATGCCTGTGTCCGCCTCCGAAACCTCCTCTTGGATACATGCCTCCGCCACCGGGATAACCTCCTTCACTTCCGCCGCCAAACGGGGGACCGCCACCTTCTCCGGGTTCTACGCCTTCTCCGGGATTCTCGCCGCCTCCCATGTACGAACGGTTACCTCTTTCTTTAAGCTCGCCGGTTTCAAATCCTACGCCGATTGAATTTTCTTTCCCGGGTTTAAGGTTAATATTATTATAATTCGTTTCAAAAGGTATTGCAAGTTCATAAGTTAACACATTGTTGTCAACCTTTAACGCCGCTGAAATATTAAAATTTGTTTTAGCCTCGGCGACAGAAAATTTCTGAATATCGTTGTCGCCTGTCTGCAATTCAATGTCGGCAAGCATCTCGCTTCTGAATTTATTGCGAATATTTGTAGTATCTAACTGATGCCCATCAGGCTGCTGATTCCTGGAATTACCTGCAAACATCTCCCTTCCGCCGACAGGGTAATGAATACCGAAAACTTTTGATTTGCTTGCATCGTTATTGAGCCAGACAGTCAGACCCATTCCCATAATTTTTCTGATATTTACTGCATCGTCTGTTTTGAAACAAATATAAATGAAATCATCTGTATTCTTAACTCCAATCATTGCCTTCTGGTCTTCATAGTAGGCTAATGAACCGTTCCAGTCATTATCATTCCCGTCAATTTTAATCTCATTCGTCTTCCAGCGGGAAGTCGTGTTTTCCATGCTGCTGCATGCGGAAAGCAAAGCCATTGCTGATACAACAAGCAACAGGTTGAAAAGTAAATTCAGTTTTTTCATTATAAGTACACTTATCCAAATATAAAAGAATCAAGCAATTATTAGACGGTGAAATTTAAAAAAGGTTTAATTCAACATATTAAACCCGGATTATTCATTATGATATGCATAATGATTCAAAAGTGTCATGCTGAGCGAAGTCGA
>DAHXMP010000048.1 GCA_027371665.1 Bacteroidota bacterium
TTCGACGAAGACAGTTGAAAACGGTTATGCCCTGTTTGGTGAATTATGCGACGGAATTTACAGGCTGAGCATAACAAAAGACGGTTATACTGGGCTTGAATTCAACGATACTCTTGGATGTAATCAAAAGCAGGAACTTGTTGAACTGATGCAGAAAAAGCAGGTTGATACTTGTTGTACAGCAATACTCAAACTGAAGATTATTGATAATGAAACTGAACAGCCTATTTCAGGTGCTTCGATGAAAGTATATATAAATGACAAATTTATTAAAGACGCCACATCAAATGGCGAAGGATGGGCGACTGTAGACGGGCTTTGCTATCCAACTACATATAATATTAAAATAACAAAGGACGGTTATCAATCTAGGGTTTGGGATGGTATAACTTTCCCGGGATGCAACATGAAAACCGAAACAATTAGATTGATTAAGCAATAAAATATTAATCAAGAATAAATTTGGGCATTGTAAACTTATAGTTACAATGCCTTTTTTTTTCTTAATAACAGGTAACAATTTTTATATTGGTTCGGATTTATTTAACTTTATAAAAATATTATTTGCATTGAAATAAATATCTAATGAGCGATAACATATCAATAAGTATTAAAAATGTTTCAAAAACTTATAAAGCAAGGACTAAATTTCCAACTCGTGCTATAAGGGATTTATCGGCAGATATTAAACAAGGAGAAATAACTGGCCTAATAGGGCCTAACGGTGCAGGCAAAACAACATTAATGAACATCATCCTCGGTTTTTTGAAAGCCGATTCAGGAGAAATAAAAATTTTGAATGATTATGCAGATTCAATAAATGTAAGAAAAAGAATTGCATACCAGGCAGATTTGCAATATATATCCAGAACAGTAAAGGTCAGTTCTTATTTAAAGCTTCATTCTAATCTGATTGGTATTAAGAATCCATCTGAGAACATAAGATATTTGCTCGAATCATTTCACATGACATCAACATACAATAAAAGCCTTCAATCACTTTCAAGGGGGATGAGGCAGAAAATTGAAATTGTCCAGGCATTTTTAGGTTTTCCTGAACTTGTATTATTCGACGAGCCAACTGCATTTCTCGACCCGCCGTCAGTTTTCGAGCTTAGGGATTTCTTGCTCAATAAAAAAAAGGAAGGCATAACGGTTCTTTTCAGTTCTCATAATTTGACGGAAGTTGAAAAAATTTGTGACCGGGTTCTTTTCATTAACGAAGGAACATTATCTGGAGATTACGTCATGGAAACTTATGAAGCCGGTTTTCTCGAAGATGCATTCAGAAAATTCAGAGACGATAGAACGAGTACAGAAAGGCTGGAGCTATGACAGGCATTTCATTTAAATATTTTCTATTTGAATTTCGGAAAATCTGGACAATTCCGGTGATTATTATATCAGGCATCATATTCTTTTTCAGTTTACTCATTACTTTTCTTCCTTTAATATTCGGAGCATATAGTGCCGAAGGGCCAATTCAGGAAATTAATGTTTCTATGATTCTTTCAAGTGCTTTTTCTATTCTCGTACCTCTAATGTCTTTTATGTTTGGAGCAGGCATCATATCAAATGATATTAAAAGCCATTGGCTGAGAACCGTAATGAGCAGGCCTGTTACAAAAGCAGATTATCTTTTAACCAAGATAATTACGGCATCAACAGCTATATTTATTATTCTGATTTTATGCGGGACAATACCTGTAATTATACTTTCATTTCTAACACCAAATAAAGTTGTATTTGATATCGTTCATTTTATCAGCATACACGCTTTATATCTTGGAGAAACCCTGACATATATCAGTATTGCGGCATTATTTTCCTGCTGGACTCCCGGGTTTATGAATGTTTTTATTCTTGGAATATGGATGCTTGTAGATATGATATCATCATCGGTTATTAATAATTATTTCTGGGATAACGGCATAGCACTTGTTATTTCAGACTTTTTCTTCCCAAGCGGCTTTAAGGAAGCCGCAAGTGTAATTATATCAAACGGAGACTTCCCTGTTGAGAAAATTATGTGGGGATTATCATCTCTGTTTGGATTTCTAAGTCTTGCTTTGTTAGGATTTTCATTTATACAAGTTGATAAAGGTATCGAATAGATGAGACAGAACAACTTAGGATATTCAAAAGTCTTTGCGGCCGTATTCGTAATTGTAACAATTATCGCTTTAATATTATATTTCATACCCGAAAAACAACCTTTGAATTGGCTATCTCTCGATGAAGCAAAAAAAGAAGCCATGAAATCTCACAAACCTATTCTGGTAAATTTCTATTCACGCTGGAGTGCTGAATGTAAGACTGCAAACAAAACTATTTTTTCCGATGATAATCTTAAGACAATGATGAAGGCTAAATATATTTTGGCAAAAGTTTCCTTAGACAACAAAAACAATAAGGAACTTGCAAAAAACTTATATGAGATTAAAGGCTTACCAACATTTGTTATACTATCACAAAATGCCCGGGAAATAAGCAGAATTTCGGGAATAAATTTTTATTCTTTGAATTATTGGCTCCAGGAAACACCATACAAAATAATTGATTCTTGGATGAATTTTGATGAAGGAAAAGCTTATGCCGAAAAAAACAACAAAATACTTCTTGTGTACCTGATAACACAATTAAACAGACCTCCGGGCATTTTATCCACAGTTATGAGGGATGACAAACTACAACTCCTGATAGCACAGGATTATGTCCCGGTATATTTAATAGCAAGTGATGACAATGACAGGAAGATTATTAAAAATTTATTCGGTTCCCTGGATTCGGCACCATACGGGGAAGTCATGCTCTTATATTACAAGGGGAAGGAACTCGAAAGTGTTTTCTTAAATCCCGAATTATTGAGTAAACCTGAGTTGTTGTATAACAAATTGTCGGAAGTGATTAAAAAGAAATCTGACATGTAATTTCAATTTGTCATTAATGAATCAAGATTCTGAAATAACACTGCATCAACCTAGCGAAATAAGCAGAAATTTCTCATATATCAAACACGCCAACAAAAATCTACTGATTATTCTCATGATTTTTATCATAGGTAGTTTAATCAGCGGCATTGTAATTATTTCTGTAAACAACAAACTCATTCCGTATTTAGCAGGTGTTTTGGAATTGTTCTTTATGTTATTACCTACTCTGATTCTTTCGCGGACATCTTCTTTGAAATTTAAAACTTTGTACAGGCTTGATACACGTTTAAATCTAAAACATATAATAATTGCAGTTTTCGGATTATGCACCTGCATAATTTTTCAGGAGACATTTTTAAAATTACAGGAGTCGTTAGTACCTTCATTTCTGATGAGCTTATATAAAAATCTCGAGAAAAGCATCGAAGAAACAACTTTGCAAATTATCGGGGGGGGAGGCTGGATATTTGGCTTGCGGGCAATTATGATAGGAGCTTTAATACCTGCAATATCCGAAGAATCCTTATTCAGGGGATACTATCAGCGTTCACTCGAAGAAGAAATGCAGCCATTAAAGGCTATTTTGATAACAGCAGTAATTTTCGCAATAATACATATCAATCCTGTTGATATTATTCCATTATTTGTTGTAGGTCTGTATTTAGGAATTTTAGCATATACGACTCAAAATCTGCTAATTCCGATTCTAATACATTTTCTTAATAATGCATTCTTGGTACTAATTATTTATGTACCGGCAGCAGGTATAATTGATATTCATACTTATAATATTAATCCCATAACAACATTAATTATTTGTATTTTTAGTTTTACGGCAATGGTATTTGTTTGGGTTATGCTTTTCTCAGGAAGAAAAAAAACAAATCAGAACTTAGCATCAACCTGAAGTTCTATGCTTCTGAACGGGGCAAGGTTTCCAACCATATCGAGGTAATAATAATTTAAAAGATTTTTGACATTAAATGTAAAAGTCAAAGGAATTTCATTTAGTTTGTCCATCCGGAATATCAGCCTTGCGTCAATAACATTAACAGGAACACGAGCATCGCTGTTTTTTATATAAAGGCTAAGCCTGTTATCAATGTTTTCAATCATGCTCAGATACCTGTGGTCAACTTGAATTTCGAAAAAATCAAATGGGAGCATTAATCTTGAGTACCATAGGATTTTTGAACGATATTTCAGTGTTTCGTTCAAAGTAAGGTCTTTGGGATTCATCAGGGTAACGGAGCTTTCTATGCCGGCAAAATTAAATAATAAAGACTTCAAATCAAGTTCAATTCCCTGAATCCTCGCCCTTGTTATGTTTTGAAATTTAATAGAGCCGGTACCGCTTAAATCGAATTGAGGTTCAATTAAATTTGAAAATTCATTTTGAAAAAGCGAAAAATCTGCATACAACTGGATATCTCCAATATCGAACTGATGATTAGCACCAATTTCAAAAGACCAGCTTGTTTCAGGAATCAAGTTTGGATTTGGAATAACATTAAAGCCGCTGTATTTAATTGAGGCATATTTTTCGGCAACGGTGGCAGCCCTGAAGCCCCTGCCAACAGAAGCCCTGAACTTTGTTCCCCATGGCGAAGAGAAAGAGATGCCTCCTTTAGGCGAAAATTCAAGATTATGGACATCCCCGATAATCTGTTCATAATCGAGTCTGCCTCCAAGAGTGAAAATTACACTGTCCGGAATTGTGATTTCAGCCTGACTGTACCCTGCTAATATATGCTGGGATTTGTTTCCGTAAATGTTTGCGATGACTGAATTCCATACATGATTTATTCCATAAGTCAGGAGACATTTTTCAAATAATTTACTGCTTGCCTGGATTTCCGTGTTTAATGAATTAGCAATCGAAGATCTGTATTCTTCATTATCATGAGGAAGATTTATTTTAAAATTAGTATTATACAAACCGGTACGTATTATAACAAAGTCTCCGTTATCAAAAATGTGTTTTAATTCTCCCGATAATGAAAGCTTTAAAGATAGATCCCTGACCGAAAGGTCAGTACCTGCCGGAGGTATTGTAGCACTATCCAGGCTGTTCCAGTAAACCCAGTTCGCAAAATTATCATAAGCATAAGAACCAATAATACTGAGATCCGTCCTGTCGGAAAAATCATATTTTACTTTTGAAAACAAATTCCATTTAAAAGAGTCGTTAAATTTTATGTAGCTGACATCATTTTTCACTCCTCCGGAAAAAACCACTCCAAGCTTTCCGGATTTCTGTGAAAATCCAAGTTCGATATCTTCAAAAGTCAGAAGCTTATCTGTAAAAATCCATGAACTGTAAACCGGCTTAGAATAGATTCCGGTCAGAATTTTTGCCCTGTATTCAGGTATCAAGGAAGGTTCTTTGGTAATAATATTAATTACGCCACCCAAAGCTCCGGTACCGTATAAGGCAGAACCTGCTCCTTTTACCACTTCGATTCTTTGAATATCAAAAATCGGGATAGCATCGAATTTAATATCTCCCTGGTCTCCTGATACAAGCGGCATACCGTCCAAAAGGTAGGATACCCGTGAACCAAGACCGAAAGCAAATCCGGACGAACCGCGAATGCTTACCTGGTCTCCATTGAGACTGACCCCGGGAATATATCTTAATGCCTCATCCACAAGAGTAATGCTTCTTTGTTCCATACTCCGATAATCGAGTACAGAAACAGATATTGGAACATCCTGCACAGATTGTACTCTTTTATTGGCAGAAACAACGACTTCTGAGGTAAGAAGTTTCTGTTCTTCAAGATTAATTAAAATAAATATCGAGTCGTTTTTTGATAAGTCAAAACTGACTTTTTTACTCATATAACCGACAAAAGAAACAAGGGCTGTAAATTTTTTCAGAGGAAGGCTCCGAATTTTAAAAAAACCTTCAGTGTTCGTTACCGCACCATAAGCTGTTCCCTCAAGACGGACAGTAGCTCCGGGAAGCGGTTTACCGCCGGCATTATCGGATATTCTCCCGTTAAATACACCTGTGCCTGCGAATAATGAATGAATCGCAAGCAAAAAAACAAAAACAGGAACGGAATAATTATATAATGAGTTTCTATTTTTCATTTGCAGATGTGTTATTTTGTTTGACAATTATTGATAACGGAGACTTTGTTATAATACGTACCGGTTTGTATAATACTAATTTTAAAATAAA
>DAHXMP010000168.1 GCA_027371665.1 Bacteroidota bacterium
AGAGAAGGTATTTTGAAGGTTCATACCAGGAATATCCCTCTTGGCGAGGATGTTAATCTTGAGGTTCTTGCAAGGGGTACACCTGGCTTTTCAGGTGCCGACATTGCCAACATCGTTAACGAGGCTGCATTGCTTGCCGCACGCAGAAACAGCGACAAAGTTACGATGTATGATTTTGAAAATGCGAAAGACAAAGAGATGATGGGGCTTGAACGCAAAAGCATGGTCATTTCCGACAAAGAAAAAGAAGTTACGGCTTTCCATGAAATGGGACATGCACTCGTCGGCAAGCTTATGCCTGAATCGGACCCCGTCCATAAAATAACAATCATTCCGCGAGGCAGGGCATTGGGAGCTACTTCAACTCTGCCCCTTGAAGATAAACACTCCTTCTCGAAGACCTATATCGAAGCACGGATAGTTACACTCCTGGCAGGAAGGGCAGCGGAAAAACTTATTTTTAATCAACTGACCACAGGTGCGGCTAACGACCTGGAGCAGGCAACGAAGCTTGCCCGCAAGATGGTCTGCGACTGGGGAATGAGCGAAGTTCTCGGTCCCGTTAAATTAGCAAACCAGCAGGAAGAAGTTTTTCTCGGGCGTGAAATTACTCAGCCCCGTGACCATAGCGAACTGACCGCACAAACAATTGACGATGAAGTCCGAAAAATTCTGACATGGGCAAGCGTGAAGGCGGAAAGTATTCTCAGCGATAACTTAGATTTGCTTCATCGCTTATCAAAAATTCTCCTCGAACGTGAAGTTCTCGACGGAGAAGAACTCGACATGCTTGTCAATGGCAAAGAACTTCCTCCGATAAATAAAAACACTTTAAATGCACTGAAGACGATTAAAGTAGGTGAGGGGAATAACTGAAATTTAATTTGATAAGTATATTTGAAAAATTATTTTATTTGGATTAATTTTTTTTGGAAACTACTGATTAGTCTAAGTTGCAAAAATAGCAAATTTATCAAAGATTGTAGCGAAATCCTTCCCGGTTAAAAATTTGATTTTTGCATAACATAATTTTTCTTTCACAACTTCAACTTCTTGAATATACCTTCCGGTATCATCCTGATAATGAGCATTATCAATCTCCAATAACCCGGAAGATAAGCTATGTCTTTGCCTGAGAGCATAGCTTTATAAATACCTTTGCCGACAACAGATGGTTTTGCGAAAAGCGGATTCTTAGGCAAAAGTGCAGTCATCGGTGTGTCAACCATTCCCGGCTTGATTGTTACGACTGATACACCTGAAGGAGCAAGCCGGTTTCTCAATCCCTGCAAAAATGTAGTAACGCCTCCTTTAGCCGCACCGTAAATATAATTGCTTTGTCTTCCCCTGTCGCCTGCAACCGAGGAAATGACTGCGATACAGCCCTGTTTCTGTTTCTCAAAATAATTTGCAGCAATCGAAGCAAGAGAAATAACAGACACACAATTGATATTAAATTCCCTGATTATTGATTCGGGTTCTTCCTGCGTCCTTTGCTGGTCGGGTAATGTGCCGTGGGCAATCAGGACATAATCCAGTCCTCCGAGTGTCTGAATAGCTCTGTCAAACAATTCCCGGTGCTTATCAAAATCTAAGGCATTCATTTCATATATATCAATTTTTGTTTTGAACCTTGCCAGTATATCGTCTCTAACAGCCTTCAGCCTTTCTAAATTCATATCAACGAGAAACAGGTGTTCGCCGTCTCTTGCGAATAATTTTGCGGTTTCCTGTGCAATTGCCGATACCGCACCGAAAATAAATATTTTTTTCATAATGATATTCTCTTTAAAATTAAATCTAATTTTCAATTATCAATTGTCAATTGTCAATTATTTATTCTTTTTGTTACCCTTCTCCAGAAACTCGACGAAAAAGCCGGGTCAATATATTTCTCAAATTCGGTCCATTGAGGATAAAATTGTTGAAAATCTTCCGCTGACATCCTCGCATCTTTGGCAGGATAGAGAACTCCTCCCGAGTCGCGAACTATTTCATCAAGCCTTCCGAGAAATTTTAATGTCTTTTCGCCGCTCATCCTGAAATCAATTGCCATCGTTACACCAGGCCTCGGGAAAGAAAGCATACCCGGCGATTTTATATTTCCGAAAGTTTTCAGTACAGTCAGGAAGGATGACATTCCTGAACCTGCTACATTTTTCAAAATTTCTTTTATAGTATCTTTCTCATTTCCGAATGGAACGACGAATTGATATTGCAGAAATCCGTTTTTGCCGTAAGCTTTGTTCCAATGCAAAACTGCATCGAGGGGATAGAAGAACGGGTCATAATGAACTATCTTCTTTTCAATTTTATTGAATTGTTTATTGAAATAAAGAACGTTAAAAACGTTCACGGAACATGAGTTAATAAACGGGGCGTCGAAAGGGAAATTCTTTAATTTTTGATTTGGCAGCCCGGGAAGCTGGTATTCCTTCGGGTCGGCATGATTTCCCCTGCTGTAAATGCCTCTTCCGAGGCTCCCTCCGCTCGAAGTGCAATCAACCCATGAAACAGTATAATCGAATTTCCTTTCTGATTCTTCATTTATTTCAAAAAACTCTCCGAGATTATCAAATTTCTCGCTTTCCATAGCAAAGAACGCACTGGGGCAAGGCTTTAGCCTAAATTCTACCCACGTCATCAATCCTGTTAATCCAAGCCCGCCTATAGTTGCGTTGAATAACCCGGTATTTTCTTCGTTGGAGCATATCAATCTTTCCCCCGTCGAGCGAACGAGTTCAAATTTTGTTACATGGCAGCCGAAGGTTCCCGAATTATGATGATTCTTGCCGTGTACGTCATTTGCCACAGCGCCGCCGACAGAAATAAATTTTGTTCCCGGCGTAACAGATAAAAACCACCCCCTGGGTACAAAAAAATCGAGTATTGAAGCAAGTGTAACACCTGCCTCGCACCTTAGAATCCCTGTCTCTTCATCGAAAGAAATAAATCTATTTAGACCTTTTGTGTCAATCAAAATTCCGTTTTCATTCAGGCAAACATCACCATAGCTTTTGCCCCAGGCATATGCAAGAATTTTTTTTGAAAATTTAGTTAATTCGGGGATTTCATTTCGCCAATCTACAAGAAAAACATCGTAAGGTTTGTAATTCGGATACCTCCCCCATGATTCATAATTACCGGTTACCATAACGCCGCACCAATAGCCAAAACTGCCACAATCAAACCAACAATATAACTAACTGGGTCCTTGCCCGTAAATACAATAGGGTCGTCATCCATCTTTCCGCGATATGCCAGGAGCCACATTCTCGATATCCAGAACAAATGCACAATTACTACAACCCAGAGTAACTCCGGTGTCTTGTAAAGGGACAACACCTCTTTCCCGTTTACATATAGTGCAAGAACGAGGACAGATATGTATCCGCACACCGGGCCCAGATTCAAAATCAAATTCATATCGTTAACCATATAACCCCTGCCTGCAGGCATATTTTCATTTTGCTCTTTAATAACCGATAATTCCTGGTAACGTTTAATAAATGCGAGGCTCAGAAATAAAAATATTGAAAATCCGAGCAGCCATGGGGACATTTCTACTTTAACAGCCGCCGCACCTGCTATTAGCCTCAATGTGTATAAACAAGCAAGAATAATAACATCGAATATCGGCATCTTTTTTAATAAAAACGAGTAAGCAGAAGTTAATGTAAAATATATTAGTAAATATATCGAGTAATTCACAGGAAGAAATATAACAGAAATCAATCCGCCTGCTATTATTAGCAAGGGAGCTATCAGAAAGCCCGATTGTAAAGCTATGTAACCCGAAGCAAAAGGCCTTTTACGTTTCCTCGGGTGGTGCCTGTCTGCTTCGAGGTCGAGCAAGTCGTTCAGTATATATACGGCAGATGCAGTTAAACTAAACGAAATGAAAGCAAGGAAATCACAGATAAATAAATTTAAATTCGTAATTTTATGTGCCAACAGCAAAGGTAAAAAAATCAGCAGATTCTTCAGCCACTGGTGAATCCTGATTTCTTTAATATAAAGCTTAAACTTGTTTTTCTTTTCGTTATAAATTTTTTCGATGTTTGTTGTTTCTTTTACTTTATTTACCATACCCGACGATGGCTCTACCATAATAGCATTATCTGCCGCTTTCCATACGGCAAGGTCTGCATGGCTGTCTCCGGCATAATCGAAACCTTTCTCGCCGAATAATTCTATTAGCTGGTCGCGCTTATTCTTTGAACGCAGATTATTTGAATTTTCACTTCCAAGTACTTTATCGAAAATACCGAGATGAACGGCTACCGATTCCGCGATTTCCTTAATCGTAGCCGTTGCAAGAACTATCTGCCTTCCTTTTGCTTTTTCTGCTTTTAGATAATCGAGCATTTCTTTTCTGTAAGGTAGATAGTTCTTGCAACGGCTACGATTAAGGAAATCGCGGAATCGGTAGCCGTTCATCTCGG
>DAHXMP010000052.1 GCA_027371665.1 Bacteroidota bacterium
CCTACGCGTAACGGTGCAATTGCAAAAATGATGCTTGCGCTCGATGAGTTAATAATAGAAATAATCAAAACTGAAAAAAATTGAAGTCGAAAAATCGAGTATAAATATTTCATTTTTGCACCTGAATTTAAATTATTCAAAATCCAACATTATCTCAAAATATAGAACAAAACTAATATTTTTTTATTGTTTGCAAATTAAAAAAGATAACACTTAAATAAAAATAATCATAGCATAAAAAAAGCCGGTTTAAAAACCGGCTTTGATAAATTGGACAGTTTAATGACCAATAAGAGCTTTGTAAGCTTTAACATCAAGAAGGTCATTGAGTTCTGAAGGCTTGGTCATCTCAATTTCAATCATCCAGCCTTCACCATAAGGGTCACCGTTGACAACTTCGGGATGGTCATTCAATTCCCTGTTAACACTTATTACCTTACCTGTAACAGGAGCAAGCATATCTGCAACGGTTTTGACCGCTTCAATTGTCCCGAATGATTCACCTGCCTTGACGAATGTGATATCATCGGGTATGTCCACATAAACTACGTCACCGAGCTCTCCCTGGGCGTGGTCTGTGATACCAACTGTTCCAATATTGCCTTCTGCTTTGACCCATTCGTGGTCATTCGTGTACTTTAAATTTTCCGGGAAGTTCATAATATTTCTCCTTACAATTAATTATAATGATTTCCAATCAGTTCTTTCCAAATATTTTGTATCGAAATTACCGGCAATGAAATCCGGATTCTGCATCATTTTCTGATGAAATGGGATTGTAGTTTTGATACCTTCTATTATTAACTCATCGAGCGCAAGCATCATTTTTGCAATTGCACCGTTACGCGTAGGTGCAAATGTAATAACCTTAGCAATAAGAGAATCATAATACGGAGGAATTGAATATCCTGTATACAGATGAGAATCAATACGAACGCCATGACCTCCGGGAAAATGAAGGCTTTCAATTTTACCGGGATGGGGCCTGAAATCGTTAAAAGGGTCTTCGGCATTTATTCTACATTCGATAGCATGCATCTTAGGCTCAAGTGGTTTGAGTCGTAATTTTTCGCCACTGGCTACAAGAATTTGTTCTTTTATTAAATCAATATCAAGAGATTCCTCGGTTACCGGATGCTCAACCTGTATTCTTGTATTCATTTCCATGAAGTAAAAATTCTTTTTATCATCAACAAGAAATTCGATTGTGCCGGGTCCGACATAATTACCAGCTTTAGCCCCTTTAATAGCGGCTTTTCCCATTGCTTTCCTCAGGTCATCTGTCATAATGGTTGAAGGAGACTCTTCAATCAGTTTCTGGTGCCTTCTCTGAATAGAGCAATCCCTTTCGTTCAGATGTATTGCATTACCATATTTATCGCCGAAGACTTGGATTTCAATGTGGCGGGAACCCTGAACAAATTTTTCAATATAAATATCGGGATTATTAAAGGCCGATTCAGCTTCATATCTTGTCATTTCAAATGCCTTTTCAAGCTCCCTCTCATCGTTGACAAGCCTCATTCCTTTACCTCCGCCTCCAGCAGAAGCCTTAAGCAATACAGGATAACCCAATTCCTTGGCTATACCCCAGGCCTGGTCAAGTTTGTTAACGACGCCACTACTGCCTGGAACAACCGGAACGCCGGCTTTCTTCATAGTCTCTTTAGCAACGGATTTATTTCCCATTTTTTTGATTGAGTCTGCCGAAGGTCCGATGAAATTGATTCCGCAAGCTTCGCAGATGTCCACGAATGAATCATTTTCCGCCAGGAATCCGTAACCCGGATGAATGGCATCTGAGTTAGTGATTTGAGCAGCAGCAATAATAGACGGTATGTTCAGATAACTTTCTTTACCGGAAGGCGGTCCCACACATACGACCTCATCGGCAAACCTGACATGGAGTGAATTTTTATCGGCAGTAGAATAAATTGCAACTGTCGGAATTCTAAGCTCCTTGCAGGCTCTGATAATCCGGAGAGCTATTTCACCTCTATTCGCTATCAGTATTTTTTTTATCATTTGTTTTATTGATATCTTATTTCAGTTGATATACCTTAATCATCATTTAAAAATTAAACTAATCAGGCTTAATAATAAACAGTGGTTGATTGTATTCAACAGGTTGTGAGTTGTCAACTAAAATTTTTACAATAGTTCCTGATATATCGCTTTCAATTTCATTCATCAGTTTCATAGCTTCTATAATACATAATGTCTCACCTTTGGTAATATTTGAACCTATATCAACGAAAGTCTCCGAATCAGGTGATGGAGACCGGTAAAATGTTCCGACTATCGGAGACAATATTGTATGCAACTGTGATTTTTCGTCCGAATCGCCTGTTGTATTATTTGGAACCTGAACGATAGAATCAACCTGATGCTCAGAAGTTGTTTCATTCATCAGAGTATTGGTTTTATTATCTGCATGATTGATTGTTGCAGCATTATTAGAATTAGGAATGTCATTATTGTTCTGTTTTTTTAATGAATCTTTGTTTTTTGAAAGCTTTATTTTAATACCCTCTTCTTCGATGGTCATTTCTGATAAAGTGCTGACATCGAAAATCCTGATAACTTTTTTTAGGTAATTTAAATC
>DAHXMP010000223.1 GCA_027371665.1 Bacteroidota bacterium
AAGGACAGGGCGATGCAATTGGATGCAACGCTTCGTTCCTTAGTTCTGCATTGTAAGGATTTTAATAATTACGATGTCAGGATTCTTTATACGACATCAGGAGAGATTCATGCGAGTCAGTACGAGCAATTGATGATGGATTTCAGCAATTATGACAATGTACTTTTTATAAAAGAGAAAAATTTTCATAACGATGTTCTTGCTCTGCTCGCTCCTTATGATAATGTGCTTTTCCTGGTTGATGATAATATTTTTATCCGGGATTTTTCACTTTCCGAACAAATTGAAATTTTAAATAAACATTCCGATGCTCTCGGAATATCGCTCAGGCTGGGAAGGAATACGGATTACTGCTATTCGAGGAATACCCGCCAAAAATTCCCGCAGTTTTTACAAATAGAATACGGCTATCTGAAATTTGACTGGACAAGAGAAGAGTATGATTTCGGGTATCCTCTCGAAGTTTCGAGCTCATTATACAGAAATACTGATTTGTTCAAGCTTTTGGCTATGATTGACTTTCATAATCCCAATACACTGGAAGAGTTTATCTGGCAGAATGTGGATTTTTACAAGGAAAAATTGAAAATATTAATTTGCTGTGAGAAATCTCTTACATTCTGCATACCAATCAATAAAGTACAGACAACGAACCCGACTAATAGGGCATCCGTAGAATTCAGCTATTCGGCCGATGACCTTGCAAATCTTTTTGAGAATGGGAAAAGAATAAATGTCGAACATTTTTTCAATTTCACTCCGAATGCCTGCCACCAGGAAGTTAAGCTGGTGTTTAAAGATGTAAAAGCAGATTTTAATGAACCTCTTGTTTCTGTGATTATTCCATGCTATAAACAGGCTGAGTATCTTAGGGAAGCTGTTGAAAGCGTTGTAGGGCAGACTTTTAAAAATTGGGAATGTATAATCGTTAACGACGGGAGTCCCGATAACACGAGTGAACTTAGCCGCGAATTAATCAAAGAATTTGCAAATTGCGATATAAAATTACTTGAAAAGAAAAATGGCGGTTTACCCAACGCACGAAATGCTGGTATTAAAATATCAAAAGGGAAATACATTCTACCATTGGATGCGGATGATAAAATAGCTCCTTCATATCTCGAAGAAGCTGCTCATATTCTTGAATCTCATGATGAGTACGCAATTGTATATGTTGACGAACAGAATTTCGGCGAGACGAACCATATACACAGAAAAGGGATTGTTACCCTTCAAATACAGCTTCAGTCTAATGTCCATGACTATTGCAGTATGTTCAGAAGGGAAGTGTGGGAAAAAACCGGTGGATTTTCTGTTGCCATGTTCATCGGTGCACATGACTGGAATTTCTGGGTTACCGCAGCCAAGCTGGGATTCAGGTCATACCATCTTGAAAAGCCTCTCTTTCTTTACAGGAACCGTGCAGGTACGATGGTTGAAACAACCCTGCAGAAAATGAATGAGGTTAGGGGGCATGTGGTCTTACATCACAGGGAACTCTTCGATGAAAAAACAATTCAGTCGGCAATTGAAAAGCTGAGAAACATGCCCGATAGCAGTTCGCAAAGGCTAATCTCAGCGATTCAGAAGCATCCGTATCATTATCTCCTGAGGGAGATGGAACAGATATGGAAATCAGATGAGATTAAAAAAACGGGAGTTACCGTTATTATTCCGACATTCAACAGGCAAGAAATGCTCAGGAATTGTATTGACAGCGTTCTGAAGCAGACCTACGGAAATTTTGAAATCATTGTTGTCAACGACGGGGGCGAACCGGTCAATGAAGTAACAGAGTCATTCAATGACATGAGGATAAGATATGTTGAACATCCCGTGAATAAAGGGATGGCGGCGGCGAGGAATACCGGAATCAGGCTTTCCCGCGGGAAATATATTTGTTATCTTGATGACGACGATAGGTTTTATCCGGAGCATTTGGAAACTCTCGTTAATTTTCTTGAAACGAGCCAATATAATGCTGCATATTCCGATGCAGTCAGGGCAACGCAAGTATTGCAGGATGGCAATTATATTACGACTAAAAGGGATTTGATTTATTCTCATGATTTCGATTATGGAAAGCTCCTCATCGGTAATTACATTCCCACACTATGTATAATGCACGAAAGGAGCTGCATTGATAAAGCAGGTGAATTTGACAAAACACTCAGGACACACGAGGACTGGGAATTTTGGCTGAGGATTGGAAAATATTTTCCATTTGCACATATTAAAAAAATTACATGCGAATATTCGTGGAGGACCGACGGCTCTACAACCACTTCCTCAAACCGTGCGGATATGCTCGATACTTTGAGAATTATTTATGACAGAACGAAACACGAAGTTGAAGGTAACCAGGAAATCCTGAAGCATAGGAAAATTAATGAAATGTCCATCCGGGACGAGATTGAAAGGAAACAGAAGGATAAAAATATAAAAGAGGCAAAGCTCGAAGGTTCCTTCGAACATAAGGCAAGTATTATTATCCCTGTTTTTAATAAGCTTGAATTAA
>DAHXMP010000239.1 GCA_027371665.1 Bacteroidota bacterium
AAGGACAACGATGAATTTTATTTTTTGTTGCGGGAAGATGTTTGCAAGGGATTCGAAGAAGGAGGCGTTGACCGGACAATTGAAGAATGGATGGTTAACCAGGGCGTTAAAGAGTATAACGAGATGGGAGAAATGTTCAAGGAAATATCCCTGCATGATTATTTTTTGCAGGGAAAATATATTGAGCCGGTTAAGCTCGAGATGTTTTACATGGTTTGCTATGATATTGACAGATTCAGGGAATTCATTTTTGAAAGCACTTTTCTGAAAAGGTTCGATATAGAGCCGGAACTTGTGAGTAAAATGGAAAAGGATGAAATCGAGCTTTTAAAGTTTGGATTCAAGTGGCTCAGGTTTAGTCTTTTCGGTGAGAAGACCTTAAAAGTGCATGAGAAGTATTTAAAGAGAGGATGATTATCCAATAATTATAAATTTTGAATTAAATGTAAAAAAGAATAATTGATTTATAGAGGATAAAAGAGTTGAACGAGAGGGAAACAATAAGCAGCGATGTTGATTTTATCAGGCATTTGAAAAAGCACGGCGGCGATACGATGAAGAAATGCTTCCAGTGTGCCACATGTGCCGTAGCATGTCAATTGTCACCGAAAGAGTATGCGATGCCCCGCAAGGAGATGGTTAATTCAATCTGGGGTTTGAAAGACAGGCTGATGGCTGACCCCGACATCTGGCTTTGCCACGGGTGTATGGACTGCAGCCAGCAATGCCCGAGAGGTGCAAAGCCTGCAGATTTGATGGGTGCTGTCAGGTCGTATATTTACAGGAATTATGCAACGCCTAAATTTATGGGTAAAGCTTTGAGCGAACCGAAGTATCTATTCATGTTCTTCCTGGTTCCCGTCATTTTCATTGCAGGTTTGGTTCTGGTAACAAATGCCGTTGCTCACAATTTTGACATGGCTTTTTTTACGGTCAGGGAAGGCGTGATTAAATATGAGGATTTCATTCATAAACTTTCGATTGAAGCTCTCTTTATCCCCGGTAATGTTCTTATATTCTGGCTTGCGGGTGTGGGCCTTGTGAAATATTGGAAAGATTTGAAGAGGAACTATGACGGGCATAAACCTATTAAAGGTTTTTGGAGAAGTGCATTCGAGGTCGCGGTGAATTTTATCCCTCACAGGAAATTCGAGAAATGCCCTACGAATTCCAACAGGCATTACGGTCATCTGTATGCATTTTTTGGTTTTGTCGGATTGATGATTGCAACAGGCTTGGTAGTTGTCGGCGAAATTTATCATTACGGAAGTATTTATAATATCGGTTTTCTGAAGGCAATATCTTTTTATCTTCCATATCCATTGGGGCTACTAAACCCGGTAAAAATTTTCGGCTTAATCAGCGGTGTGGTGTTTTTAATCGGGTTACTTTTATTTATTATAAAAAGGCTGAAACAACAGGAGAGGGAAGGGAAAAACACATACAATGACTGGCTTTTCCTTATCTACCTGTATATCGTCTCGCCATGTACCGATTATAGAAATGTCGGCTCTTGCCACAGAAGCAACGCAGTCGTTGGGGCAGCCGGACATTTTAAACTTCATTTTATACGGGAATGCGGGCCTGTGCAACTCATCCTGGAATTTGTTCGTAATATAATGAGTCAGTCCCATCGTGTCGTAACATGCCCATTCGCAACGTGCTTTACCGCAGCAGCAGCTCGGTGTCCTAACGTCGGAACCGGAACCTCCAAGGTCGAATCCGGCATTTGTCAGTTCGTTGAAAATCGGTTCGAGCTCTTCTGTTCTCGTTCCAAGAAATACGATGTCACCGGTGGAACCGTGCATATTCGTCAACCCGGAACCATGTGCATCCCATATATCGCATAATTTACGTAAAGCATCCGAAGTATAAAACCATCCCGAAGGCATATTAACACGCATTGTGTGAAAATGCGAAATATTCGGGAATTTTTCCGCTAAGTCGGTATATCTTCCTATTACACCGCCTCCGTAGCCCATCACACCAACGATACCGCCATGCTTCCAGTGTCCTTTCTTTTCTTCATAGGATTGTTCCAGAAGCCCCAAAAGGTCATTAGACATCGCATTCCATTCGGCAGATGTTTTTATTTCCTTAACAAAACTTGGCCATTCACCTTTTTCAAGCTCGTCGAGCATCGGGGTGTTGTACTTTTTCTCAATAGCCATTTCAGCTCCTCAATTAATTAATGAATTTATTACGTTACCTGTTGTAACAATTTTTATCAATTCAACCTGAATATTTCAGGTTTGTTCTCCCTTCCGTGCATCTTCAAAAATGTCAGCCCCAAAAACCTGTAAGGCATATGGGCAAACTTTGAAAACGGCATATACCATAAAAGGAAAAACACCAATACAAGATGTATAAAATAATTTGCATAAGCTATCCATACTAAATTCTGCGGCACGGTCATCCTCAATGCAACCAGCAAAATACCGGTAACGGCTACTCCGAGTATTACAAGCAGAAAAAGCCAGTCATTGTATGTGTTTTTCCCTTCCCTCTCCA
>DAHXMP010000246.1 GCA_027371665.1 Bacteroidota bacterium
CTAATCAAAAAAAATAAATTATACGAGATTTAGTCTTGACCACTTAATCGAATATTAATCATTAGGATAAAGATGAAAATTGGTAAATTTAATATAGATGTAGTGGATACGGGATTATTCGGGCTTGACGGCGGAGCGATGTTCGGTGTCGTTCCTAAAGCTTTATGGTCCAGGGCATATAATCCGGGAGACGAGCTTAACAGGATTCCCCTGGCTGCAAGGCCACTTCTCGTTCGCTGGGATAAAAACATTCTTTTGGTTGACACAGGCAACGGCAATAAATTCAACGATAAATTTGCTCAAATCTATAACATTGACAGGGAGAAATCCTCGATAGAAAATGCACTGAAACGTTTCGGGCTAAGTGCAAATGATGTAACTCATGTTATATTGACTCATCTGCACTTCGACCATGCAGGAGGAGCAACCGTTTACAGGAACGGCAAGCCGGAGCCGACATTTACTAATGCTAAATATTTTGTCCAGAAGACTCACCTCGATTGGGCAAAATCACCTACCGAAAAAGATCGTGCTTCATTTGTCAAAGACGATTATGAACCACTTCTTGCAGAAGGAGTCCTCGATGATGTCGAAGGCGAAGGCGAGCTATTGCCGGGCATTTCAGTAATGCCGCTCTTCGGGCATACTAAGTCAATGCAGTTGGTCAAAATCTCCGATGGAGTTTCATCTTTGATTTACGTAGCAGACCTTTTTCCGACATCAGCTCATATTAATGTTCCTTTCGTTATGGGATACGACAATAACCCGTTAACGACGATTGAAGAGAAGAAGAAAATTCTGCCCCGGGCATATGAAGAAGGCTGGGTAATTGCTTACGAGCATGATGCCTTCACCCAGGCTTCAAAAGTTATTGCTGCTGATAAAGGGTTCACGGCAGGAGAAAAGTTAGAAATTACCAAATATTAAAATGTTTAAAATTGACTCTTCAATAAAAAAAGAAACGATTATACATGAAGGAAGGGAATTTATTTTTCTCTGCCATACAAATCAAATTTGCGAGGGGAATGGATACCAATTCGAATTTGACGGAGACAGCGACAAACAGATTGCCCTTTTCAGAATCAAGGGCAATCTTTATTGCCTTTACAATGTCTGCCCTCACCGCCACACGCATCTAATATATAAAGGAATAATCAACGAAGGCGAAATCATCTGTCCTGCTCACGGCTGGACTTATTCCCTCGAAACAGGCAGGAACGTCAATCCTCAACAGGGTATAAAGAGCCTTAAAAAATATGAAACAATAGAGCAGAACGGAAAAATATTTATCGAGAAACCCTTGTTCGACATACCGAAGTGGCGGACAGGCAATTATTCTAATATTATTGAAAACGAGTAGTTGAAAAGAAATTGAAATAATTTTTCTGTTTCAGCCGTTACTACAATTTTGGAATTGTTAATCACAATGAACGATAAATATAAATCTGAAATCATATCTTACTCGCAGGAACTCGGATTTTGCAAAACGGGATTTGCAGGAGTAGAGCCTTTTACGACCGAGAGGAATGTCTATAAAAACTGGCTCAGCGAAGGCAAGCATGGCTCGATGAAATATATGGAAAAATCTTCAGAATACCGCTTTGACCCATTGTTCGTACTCGAAGGCTGTAAAACCGCAATCGTCGTGGCTATTAATTATTACTCCCCCAATAACAATAACGATACAGTTCAGGGCTCAGGCAAACTTGCACGATATGCTTGGGGAAGGGATTATCACAAAGTTATACGCGAAAAGCTCGAAAAGCTTTCCCAAAAAATTTCGGAACTTTTCCTGGGGAGCAAAAACAGATATTTTACCGATTCAAATTATTTAGCAGAAAAAACCCTTGCCGTTCGCGCCGGTATAGGCTGGCAGGGCAAGAACAGCTTAATCATAACGAAAGAGTACGGCTCCTGGATTTTTCTCGGTGTCCTGCTGACAACGGTCGAATTCGAGCCAGACCCGCCGTCAGCAGAGCATTGCGGCAAATGTACGAGATGCCTCGACACATGTCCTACAAAGGCTTTCATCAAACCGAAACTGCTCGATGCGACAAAGTGCTTGTCGTACTGGACTATTGAAACAAAACCGTCGGTAGAGATACCACAGGAAATCATAGAACATTCCGATTCATGGATTTATGGCTGCGACATTTGCCAGGAAGTGTGTCCCTGGAACCGATTTGAAAAGCCGACAGACGAAGTGGAATTTTCCCCAAAAGAAGAACGCATGTCTCTCGAAGCCGATGCCATCAAAAACATGGACAAGAGCCATTTCATCGAAATGTTCGGCGACAGTGCCGTCAGGCGAATAAAGCTCAAAGGTTTGAAGCGAAATGCGTGCATGATAAAATGACAATATATATATTTATAAAAAAATTTTTCATTGTTCTGTAACTTTTTCCTGTTTTTGTTGTTTATACATTATATTGTGTTACAAACTCCTGTTATTTTTTTCAAATCAATCCGAAAGGAGTGCTTCGATGAAGTTTAAAATACTGAGCCTGCTGTCAGCCGCATTATTGATTATTCTTTTGAACGGCTGCAATTCAACAAGAACGAGGACTTACACATATAAGCTGTATATTCCCGTTTATCAAAGCTTCGATGAATTCAGAAATGGGGTAAAGGTAACTTCACCCATTGAGCTTCAGAATCCCGGTAAAATCTACATCTTCGGTAATTATCTTTTCATTTGTGAAAGCGGGAAAGGCGTTCACATCATTAATAACGGCAATCCAACCAAACCCGTTCCGGTTTCATTTATTGAAATTCCCGGAAACGGCGACATAGCTGTCAGGAACGGCATACTTTATGCCGATAGTTATATTGACCTTGTCGCTATTGACATATCAGACCCGCTCAATCCGAAAGTTATCAAACGAATTAATGACCTGTTCCCGAATCCTCTCGACCTCGATGGTGCCTATGTTGACAATGAAAGAGGAGTACTTATCAGCTTTATTGTCAAAGACACAACAGTAACTTATACTTATGATTATTACAATGACCCACTTACTGTTGATGGCTGGAGTAATTTTGGCGGAAAAGATTATTCGGGCGGTTCGGCAGAACCTTCAAGCCGCGGAAGCTCTGACGGTAAAGGAGGCTCCATGGCTCGTTTTACAACCTATGCTAATTTTTTATACATCGTTGACAGGTCAAATCTGCAGACCGTTGATATTTCAATCCCTGAAAATCCGCGACCATGGAACAAAGTAAATATCGGCTGGAATATCGAGACAATTTTCCCTTATAAGGATAAATTGTTCATCGGCTCGCAGACCGGAATGTTCATTTATAATGCTTCGACTCCCTGGAATCCTTCATACCTTTGCCAGTTCTCTCATTCGAGGGGATGCGACCCTGTAATCGCTGAAGGCAACTATGCTTATGTTACTTTACGGACGGGCACGCGATGTGTGGGGAACCTGAATGAGCTCGATATACTGAATATAAACGATATAACTAATCCTGTCCTGTTGATAAGCTATCCCATGCAGGAACCTGCAGGCGAAGGCATTGACGGCACAACCCTGTTTATTTGCGACGGCAAAGCAGGATTAAAGGTATTCGACGTCAAAGACCCTATGAATATACAACTGCTCAACTGGCAGAGCGATATACAGGCTTATGACATCATTCCGCTTGGCAGGATTGCAATTTTAATCGGTAAAGACGGGCTTTTCCAGTATGATTATTCTGACCCGAAGAACCTTGTCCTTCTGAGCAAGATACCGGTGAAAACTTAAATTTCGCTGCTTATTTATCTTTCTTATTAACCACTCTTTTGTTCCACTCCATAATTAAGGTGTGGATTTGAGGAGTGGTTGGTTTATTTAATGTCAAATGAAGTATCAAAAGGTTTCAAAATCTATTTAAATTTAGTTTATCATGATAAACAAATTAGATAGGAAATATATAGTAATTTTCATAATTAAATTACAAAATAAGTAAATATACAGTCAAAAGCAGATATGAATAAAATTTGACAGAATACAATCAACTACAGAATGGTTACAATATTCATATTGTTGTTGAACAGTTTTGTGCAGAATTGGAACCTTTGATATTATTTAGCACATATAATTCAGAAAAGCTTAACTATATTAAAATATAAGGTATAATGAATAATACATTATGCTATTGCCCCACATACAAC